>JACWAL010000015.1 GCA_014874295.1 Microcaldota archaeon | reverse complement strand
ACCGGTATTCTACAGAGGTCAATAAACCTCTTATATCTAGGTTCTCTATTTCTTTCCATGTCTGTCGCCAAATAACAGACATACCGAAGGGTTAAAATCCTTCGGTTTTTATAATGAATAGAGGATTTCTACAAGGCCCTATTTTATCACTTGTTTCCCATACAATAGGGAGGTAAAGTGAGTCGCTTGCCACGAAAACGCAGTGCAGCGTCGCAGTCCGCCATGGAGTACCTGATGACCTATGGTTGGGCAATCCTTATCATAGCAGTCGTGCTGGGCGCCCTCTATTCTCTCGGAGTCTTCAACATGTCAGCATTTATGCCCAAGATCGGCCCAGGCGCCTGCCACGTCTTCCGACCTAATGGTCCCGGCTCTTCGTGGAACGTGGCGCTTACAGGCAGCTGCGCTGGTTACCTCCCGCAGTACGTCGCACAGTTCAACGGCCAAACAGCCGTGACTGTATCAGCAAGCAGCACTCTGGCATTAGGGGCAAATGCACCACAGACAATAACATTATGTTCAATCTCGCATCTTACGCTACAACATACAACTGTATTTACTTAGCTGGCTCATCGAGCACAGAAAGAATAATGGTGGATGCCAACGGTAACCCGACATTCCAGCTCGACGGTCAACAGAACCTCCACGCAACGGGCGGCAATCCGCTTAATACGTGGGCTTTTCTTGCGGTTACATATACAGGTATCCTTTCAAATACAATAAACATCTTTGTCAACAATAGGAGCCCAAGCACATGGACACAAAGTAGTGTTGGCTCAACGACGGGTGGTGTCATTTACTTTGGCAACTACTGTGGTTATTCCGGTTTTTATGGTTCCATCGCCAACGTCCAGATCTACAACGCTTCATTAACGGCAGACCAGGTTCAGTACCTCTACAAGGAGGGCATAGGCGGTGCACCGATCTACCTGCAGCGCCTTGTTGGGTGGTGGCCCCTCAACGGCGACACCATTGACTACAGCGGCAATAACAACAACGGCGTTCCTGCAGGAATAACTTTTAACGGGAATTGGGCGGGTGGGTACTATCCCTGACAGGCTATATGCTTAAATTCCTTCCATGTGAGGGTATCCTAAGGATAGCATGAGGCTTCTTTACATTGTTCCAGTTATGCTGCTTTCGATGGCCGCAATGGCCAGCGCCGCTTACATAAACATAGTGGAGCCGTACAACGCGACGTTGTACAACAACGGCACGATATACCTTGGCAAGGTCGGTCCGGGCCAGCCATTCTACATAACGGCCGAATCGGCCACTGCAAATGCAAGCGGCACCATCATACAGCGTGGGTGGAACCAGATGTACGCATCCGGGCTGCCACAGGGCTGGGTCGTCTCTAATTCATCAATATACTCGAAGTACCTGTCGGTTAAGGTCACCCCGTATGCGAATGCACCCAACGGCACATACCAGTTCAAGATCATTGCCCAGAATTTCGGCAACTACTCGAAGCTCGGCAGCATCGAGTTCACGGCGTACGTGAACGTCACTCCCAACGTCTTCGCACTCAGCGTCTCCCCGACAAACATATCCGTGGGCCCGGGCCAGCCGGCTAGCATACAGGTCACGATAAACAACACTGGCGTGTCCGACTCGCCGTTCTACATAACCGCGAAGGGCCTTCCCGCATGGAACAGCAGCATGGAGGTCATAGCGCTGCACGACACCAGCAAGTCATTCTCCTATCCTGTCTATGAGGACGAGCCCGGGCTGTACACCGCCACGATGTACGTGAGCTCCGTAGCCAGTCCATTAATTCACAAGGAATCCAGTATCAGCCTGCTGGTCCAGGCGTCAGTGCCGAATGACTACAGTGCGATTGGCTCGGGCAGCGTCGCGTTCCCGATAATATATGAGCCTGCCTACGCAGTCATGTACTTTATAAGGCTGCTTTTCTCTTACGTATGACGCAGGGTGTTTTCCATGGCCGGAAAGGGGATAAAGGCCCAGATGGTCGAGGTAGAATCGGCCTTGGACCTGGCAAGGCTCGCGTGCAGAACAGAGAACGCGTCCATATACGCGATCAAGGATGGCAGGAGGTACAGGCTCTGCCTGGCGGCAGAGCGCGCCGGGAAGTGCGTTGTTGTTTTCTTCACACATTCCGACAGCGTGGCAAGATATGGCAGCTACTCGACGTTCGACACGGAGGCGTTCAGGTTTCACGTGTCTGCGAAGGACCTGGACCTGCAGAGCCAGAAAGTCCATATCATAGAGCTGTCAAAAAGCCCTTTCTCGGTCTCTACGGCGAAGGTTGATGTCCCGTCAATCAAGATGGTCGACTACACGGACCTCGTAAGGGAGCAGGCCTACAAGGCTGTCGAGGAGGAGACAACGCAAGTCATATATTCGTTCGTACACAAAAGAAAGCGGATAGTCGGATCGCTTGTCCAGGTTGACCACGAAGCACAGGTCTTCGTGTATGCAGAGATGCCTGACGCAAAGCGCTTCGGCTTCTTCAGGTACGGGTACAACCAGGACGTCGTGACCGCGGAACAGGGCGTGGCGCGCACCACTGATATGTACGTGCCTGTGATAAACCTCAAGGAACCTTTCAAGTTCTTCATGCCCGAGTAGCTCAATGGTAGAGCGAGTGGCTGTTAACCACTAGGCTGCAGGTCCGATTCCTGCCTCGGGCGATTACTTTCAGAACCTATTCCAACAATCAACCAAATTTTGGCTTGTGACATCCTCTCACCTGCTTCTGAAGAGGGTGTGGGATTTCTCGCTCACTCTGTTAAAACAAATCATGCCTGGCAAAACTAAGTGGTTGAAATCGGAGGTTGCCCGCAGTGATTCAGTTTTTTGCAGCGCTCCTCAGCGTGGCCTGGAACCCGCCCGTCTTCCTCGTCTCGAGGAACACACCCATCGTAGATATCATGTTAGTGAAGAGTATGACGAGGAAGATGGCATCGAGAAAGTTCGGTATCAGAAGCCCGAGCGTTATCGGCACCGTCGCTATCACCGCCGGGGAGAGGCCCCGCCCAAGGCTGAAGCTGGTTATGCCCTTTTCGACGGACCGCTTGTTCATGTCCTTGCTCATATAACCACCTATGATGGGTGCCAGCGCATACCTTACGGCAAGTATGATTAGGGATGCGGTAACGGCATACGCCGTCACGTATGCGTTTATGTCTCCTATGGCGAACAGCATGCCTATGTAGACGAAGAAGAAGGTGCTGGTGAAGAACGTGATCTCCTTCTGGTAGTTCCTTATGTATTTCATGTTGACGCTGAAGGTGAAGTGCTGCGCAATCCAGTCGTCGCTCGCCAACCTGTCCTTCAGCGTGCCGAGCGTCGCGAAGGTAATGCCGAAGACGAATATGGTTATTGCGGTGTTCAGCCCCAGCACGTCAGCTATGCCGTATGTTGCAACGAGCATCGTCATTGTTAATATCCACATGTAACCTTTGCTCTGTTTCTCGAATTTGGTCAGGACATACAGCCAGAACAGCGCGGACACGGCTCCAAGCACCGCCGCCCCGACTATGACCGTGAAGGCCATCGAGAAGCCGTAAGCATATGTGGCATTGCCGCCTACGAGCAGATTTATGAGGATGAGCGGCACTATCAGCGCAAGGGCATCGGTCGCGACGCTCTCGTAGACCAGTATCGTTTTTATCGCGTCCGGAACCTTGACGACCTTGACTATCGATTGCACCACCGCCGTGCTCGAGCTGGACAGCGCGAATCCTAGGATCAGCGCAACCATGGGGTTCCAGCTAAACGCGAAATACGAGACCGCAGCTATGGAGAGGGCCGTGGTTATCTGCACCGCAAACGCGAACGCATTGCCCTTCACCGCCACCTTGTCCAGGTTATCTATGTTTATGTTGAGCCCGACGTCGAACAGGATGAATGCTATAGCTATGGCAGTCACGAACGGCGTGAGCTGCGCGATTATGCCATTCGGACCGACGCTGACAAACCCTAGCACCGGCCCTATCAGTATACCTATCAGCATAAGTGGCACAACGTTCGTCATCCTTATCCTGCCGAACAGCGCGTTTATCGCGAATCCGAGGAACGAGATGCCCGCAAGAGCGACAAAAACCAAGCCTACCGATAACATCCAAAGACTAAAGCGAGTTTGCCTGTGAGGCTTTTTATTGTTTTCCCCAGCTGCGGCGCACCACTTGCAAAAGGGATAAATTACATGCAGGCGCATTACTGATTGCTGGTTGTATGGAGATTTCCGGCAACGTCGTTGCGATAACAGGCGGCGCGACGGGCATAGGGTTTGCGCTCGCCCAGAGGTTTGCATCGCTGGGCAACCGGGTGCTGATCTGCGGCAGGAGGGACTACAAGCTGCGGGAAGCGGCCGCAAGACTTCCTAGGGTGTCGTCCCTCAGGTGTGATATATCCAAGAGCGACGATAGGGAAGCGCTGTGCAAGGCGGCATCAGACCTTGGCGTCAATGTGCTCGTGAACAATGCGGGTATACAAAGGAGCATAGACATGAAGATGGGCCTGGACAGCATGCTCGAGGGCGAGGATGAGATTGAAACGAACCTCAGGGCGCAAGTGCGGCTGACGGCGTCGTTCATACCCCTGCTCATGGAGAGGGAAAGCCCAGAGATAGTGAACGTGTCCTCGGGACTCGCGATCGTACCGCTTGCCAGGTTCCCGCTGTACTGCGCGACAAAGGCCGCGATGCATTCATTCAGCATGTCACTCAGGCAGCAGCTTTCATCTACCAAGATAAAGGTATTCGAACTGCTTCCCCCAACGGTGCACGACACTGAGCTGAAGGGCAAGCCCGTAGAGAAGGGCGAATGGAGCCTGTCCGTGGCAGAGGTTGCTGATGCGGCAATCGCCGCCATCGCTTCTGACAAGTACGAAATCCCAATGGGCAGCATAGCGAGATGGATGGAGGCCTCTAGGGAAGAGAGGGAAGAAATATTCAATGACATGAATCGCTGACGCGCTGCCTTTTTAATGGTGTGAGTGTAAACAAAGCATTGCCGATGAGAGGATGCACAGTACAGCCAAACACGGAGGTCACAACAAGACTACGAAGCTCGGATACGTGATACTCGCCGCTATTGTGATATCTGCGGTCGTGTACTCGGTCTCGTTCACGATAGGCCCATCGTCGTACGGCGACGATGTCACGTACCTAACAATAGCCATGCAGGTCCTGTCCGGGGGCTTCCAGCAGAGTTCCTATATATTCAGCATAAGGCTCCTGATGATCTATCCGATAGCCCTATTCTACAAGCTGATGGGGATAAGCATGCTATCCGGTGCGCTGTGGGACATCATCTCGTACGTGGGTTCGATAATCGTTGCATTCTATATAGGCAAGGAGCTCTACAACGAGAAGGCCGGTCTTCTCTCAGCATTCCTCATGCTCATATTTCCGCTTACCGCGATACTCGGCGTGACCATCAGCGATGACATACCGATGATGCTGTTAACCTCCATGCTCATGCTGGCCATACTTTATGCAGAGCATAGGTCGTCGAGGTGGTGGTACCTGGCGGCAGGGGCGTTGCTTGTGGCGCCCGTGCTCACCACCCCTGAAGGCGCGATAATAGTACCCGTAGCGCTCCTCTATCTGCTTATTGAGGTAATCCGCAGGAAGATAAAGATAAACGGGGTGTCGCTGCACTTCGTCTACGGTGCCGCACTTGCATTTCTGCTGCTCTTTACATTCAATCAGCTGAATTGCGGGAACCCCTTCATAACGTTCTCGGTCAACTCCCAGTTCTTCAGCAAGATAGGCGCCATCAATGCGACGACGGGCAGCTATACTACTATTCCTGGAGCAAGCCAAAACCTCGAGTTTTACCCGCAGTGGATGTTCCCGTACGACCTGACAGGAATCGCATCATCAGAGCTGCAGTCCGGCGCGCCAAGCATATCAGCATTTCTTAATGCTGGCTCCAATCTGGGCAATTCCGTCGGATTCTTCTTCTATGCCGCGGTCATAGCTGCCCTATATCTCCTGTTCAGACGCGAGCGAAAATCCTACTTCGCAATATTCTGGTTCGTGGCCGCATTCCTGTACCTCGAATTCGGACCGATGAGCTTCGGTATCTCTCCCCCGCACTACCTGCTCCTACACAGGCTGCAGCGCTTCCTTACGCTGATAGCCGTGCCAACCACCGTAATAATAGCGATAGGCATCGCCAAGTTTCTGCAGAGCAACAAGAGGAACAGGCTGCACAGACACGTGTCATACTGCATAGCAATCGCCGCGCTTGCGTTCCTGCTGGTCACGTCGCTGCAGGTTATAAATATGCAACAGCAGGCCTCATTCCTTGCAAGGTATGATACATACACAATATCGCAGTACCTGAGTTCCCTTCCAAACACGACACGCATTTATCTTCCAGTAGCATACTCACAGATGTTCTCTAACATAATAATCTACATGAAGTTCGACAACATGAACAGGTTCTACGCGGTTGATGGCATACGCAACTGCACGGACATACCATCAGGTTCATATGTCGTGCTCACCAAGTATGCACCCCTTCCGGGCCTGAACTACACTCCAGATGTCCTCTCGAAATGCCCTTACTGGCGCACGGCACTCTACCCCAATGCGCCTGGGAACTACTCTCCAAACATTGAGGGCTTCGCCTACTACAACCATGCTGTATTATATTTTGTACCCCTGCATAATTCGACAGCAAGCGCCGCGGTCAAAGTGCCAGGCTGACCCGCCGCGTTGCGGTGATACACATGAAATGGACGACGATGCCGGGATTGGCTGTGATAATAATAGCCGTGATAGCGGTCGCGGCGATAGTGGTGTATCTTGTGGCCGGCAATTCTGGTGCGCAGACCGTCGCGGTCGGCGACACTGTGGAGGTGTACTATACAGGGAAGTTCACGAATGGAACGGTGTTCGATTCCAATGCTGGGAAGGAGACCCTCAATTTTACCGTAGGGTCAGGTCAGATGATAAGCGGCTTCGACAACGCCGTGATAGGCATGAAGGTGGGCGAGAACAAGACCGTGACGTTGCCCCCAGATGAGGCATATGGTGCGGTCAACTCCAACCTTATAATCGCCGTGCCAATCAGCCAGTTCGGCAACCAGAGCGTGAAAGTCGGGATGGCTGTGACGAGCACGTCGCAGAGCGGCCAGCAGGCGCAGGGAGTCGTGACTGCGGTCGATTCCAACACCGCCACAGTTGACTTCAACCCGCCGATGGCCGGCAAGACCCTCGTGTTCACGATTGAGGTCGTCGGGATACAGAAGAGCAAATGACCTGCTGAGCGGCTCATGGTCTGAACTTTTTTAGCACTTTCCCCCCAATACGGATCGGGTCGCAAGACTTATTGGTGAAAACATGAAAGAAGACATGAAGGGATTGTTGGATGAATTTTACGATTCAGTGGGCAAGTGGCAGAAGGACAGCCCGACGCAGATAGGGAAGTTCATGGAATTGCTCGAGGCCATTGAGAAGCCTGGCGCGCTTGACACGAAGACGAAGGAGCTCATAGCCGTCGCGCTTTCGGTCACCGGCCACTGCGAGTGGTGCATTGCGTATCACGTCAAGGGTTCGTTCGATGCAGGCGCGACGGAGCAGGAGATAAGGGAGGCTGGTTGGGTCGCCGTGCTCATGGGTGGAGGCCCCGCCCTGTCGTACAGTCAGCTCATCGAGGATGCGATAGAGGACTTCAAAAAGTGACGAAGGAAAAGGAAGGCCCTAGACGGCGTCCAGGGCAAAGCGTACTTGGTAATCAGCCGCCTATCTTGAACATCTTGGTGCCACAGACCGGACAGGCGCCTGTCGTGGCTTTCTTCCCGTTCTTCATGCTTACCTGCTTCGCGTCCTTCATCTCCCTCTTCTGCTTGCATTTCACGCAATATGCTTCCATACCATCACCTATTCAGCGTATCTGTCCACCCCTGCCTATAAAAACCCATATCCCAGCATCGGCCGGATTCTTCCGCTATTTGCGCTCCGGCATGCCTTTAAATACCCGAAGCTGCACGTAGGTGAGTGGTGAGACAATGGCGAAGAGTTTTGCATGCAGGGATATAGGCATGTCATGCGGCTTCAAGACAAGCGCTGACAGCGAAAAGGAGCTAATGGACAAGATAGTGGAGCATGCCAGGGGGGCGCACGGTATGGCAAAGATAGACAAGAAGACCATGTCCGCAGTCAGGTCTGCCATAAGGGACGAAGACGAGAAATGATGCGACGTACGGCCATCGTGGCCGTCATCACAGGACCTTTACTTCCTTCTCGTCTGCCTTGAACCCTATCTTCGTGTGTGTGCCGTCGCAGAACGGCTTGTTGTCGGAATGGCCGCACCTGCACAGTGCAAACTTGGCCTTGCCGTCCACCATCACCACGTTCGGTCCGTCCTTCAGCGAATGCACAACCACTTCTGTCATTTCATCACGCGCGATATACCTCAGCCACAATTCTTAAGCGTTGGCGAGTTGCAGGCTCATGTAATTTAAACCCGAATGCGAATCCTAGCGTATGCAGCTGAAGAGAGCGTTGGGCCTTAAGGAGGCACTGGCGATAAACATAGGTGCGATTATAGGAGCGGGCATATTCGTCATCAGCGGCCTAGCCGCTGGCATAGCGGGTCCCGCCGTCATACTGGCGCTGGTCGTCGGCGCTGTGGTTTCGATCCTGACCGGGCTGAGCTTCGCGCAGCTCTCCCATGCGTACGTCAAGGAGGGCGGCAACTATGAGTACGCAAGGAGGGAGCTCGGCCACTACCCTGGATTCATCGTCGGCCTCACGTTCGTCGCGTCCGGAATCGTTGGAGGTGCGGTCATGGCGCTCAGCTTCGGCAGCTACTTTGCAAGCCTGTTTGGCACGACGCTCGGCGTGCCTGTCATCGCGGCAATCCTGGTCGCCGTGCTCGGTGCGATAAACTACGTGGGCGTGAAATCCACGGCCGAAGTCTCGCTCGTGCTTACCGCGATAAAGATTGCGGTGCTCGTCGTATTCATAGCCGTCGGCTCGTTCTTCATAAGGGCAGGCAACTACGTCCCGTTCCTGCCCAATGGGTTCGGGAGCGTGTTCGTGGCCGCCGCGTTCGTGTTCTTCGCGTACACCGGATTCGCGAGAATCACCGCGCTGGGTGATGAGGTGAAGGACCCGCGGCGCACGATACCCCGCTCCATAGTCTACTCGCTGCTGATATCTGCCGTGCTTTACGTTGCCGTGATGGTCGTGCTCATCGGGATAATACCATATACGGGCCTTGCGTCGTCGCAGGCGCCGCTTGAAGCGGCTATAAGATACGCGACCGGCAACCCTATCTTCGGCTACATAATAGCAATTGGAGCACTCTTCGCCACGATAAACGTGACACTTTCGATGATACTCGGCGTGTCGAGGGTGACGTTCGCCATGTCAAGGGACGACAACCTGCCGAAGGTCGCTAGGAGGATAAGCAGGTTCGGCACGCCCGGCATCGCCATAATAGTGATCACCGCGGCGATGGCGCTGTCCGCATTGACGATAGACTTCACCGAGATAGCGTCGCTCAGCAACGCGGCCGCGCTGCTCAGCTACGCGATAGCGAATGCGGCCGCGATAAGGCTCACGCTGCGCAGCACCAGCACACTTTTCAGGTCGAAGTACTTCGTCGCCGTGCCGGCCATGGGTGTTGTGTCGGCGCTTACGCTCGTCTTTTTCCTCACGCCGATAAGCCTGTATGCGCTGGCCGCGCTGCTCGTAATCGTGAGCGCCTACTATGCGCTGCTGCGCAGGAAGAGCCCTAAGCGGAGACTTCCTCGAGGCTCAGCCTCGAGGCGACGGGGCCAGCGAGCGCAATGATCCCTGCAGCTAATCCTGTTACCCCTATGGCTGCGAACGCCACCCCAAAGCCAAAGGCAGAGACCATGATGGGTAACGCGAGCGCGCCAACTGCACCTCCTATGTGGCCTATGCCGTCGCTGAGGGCGAAGCCGGAGGCCCTCGCCCTTGTCGGGTAACTCTCGGCCGTGAACGTGTACGCTATCTGGAGATACAGGCCAAGGGAGAGCGCGGCGAGGAACGAGCCGAGCATTATGGAATAAGACGAGAGGGTGCCTATCAGCGCCATTCCAACGAGCCACACTGCAGCGGCGCATAGTATCAGCCACTTTCTCTCGAACCTGTCAGCTACTTTAGCCATGACGAACGCGCCCACAGGATAACCTACAGCTCCCACCGCTATGAAGAGTATCGAGTTCTCGATTGTCAAACCTTGCGCGGCCAGCAGCGTTGCGGCGTCTCCTAGGAAGCCATAGTTGCCTATGTACCAGAAGAACCACATCGAGGCGAACATGAGCAGCCTGGTCGCGTATTGCCTCCTGAACAAGTAATAAGTCGGAAACCTGCCCTTCGAGAGGTCCACGTCACCCGGCTTGGGCTTCGGCAGCGTCTTCACCTTCTTCCTCGCGAATGCCTCCATTTTCGTGACCACCGCATTAGCTTCCCTCATCCTGCCGTGCAGTGCAAGCCATCTCGGCGACTCGGAGAGCTTGAACCTCATAGCTATTGCAATCACGGCCACAATGCCTCCTATGGCGAAGAGGAGCCTCCACCCTATCGCGAACTCAGGCACGAGCGCCAAAGCGACGAACGGCGTTATTGACTGTCCAACTATGCCTATCAGGAACGTCAACATCGATATCCTGCCGCGCTTGTTCGACGGTGCGAGCTCGCCGATGTATGTGGACACGAGGTTGAGGTCGGCGCCGACACCCATGCCTGTCACGAACCTCCACAGCGAGAGCGTTATCACGCTAGTAGCGACTGCATCGCCGAACGACCCTATCGCTATGAGCACCATCGTCACGAGCATCATATTGAACCTTCCGTACCTGTCGGAGAGCGTGCCGATTATATAGGACCCAAATATGTAGCCTATCAGGCCTATGGCGAGCGCCACGAAGAGACTCTCCGATCCAGTCAGCCCGAACTGCACAGCTATCGCTGGCATCGCGAAGCCGATGTTGGTTATGTCAAAGAACGTGAAGAAGTACCCCATCCCTATTATCGCGAGGAAGGACGGCGGGAAAGCCCAAACAGGTATCCTGTTAAGCCTGGCGATGACATCCCGTGCGGTAGCGCTTCTGCTATGCGACTCAGAGGCAGGGCCAGCCATGCTGCCGATTCACACCGCATATTAAAAAGCGTTCTGCCGGTGCGGCAGCGCAACTAATTTATTTGTTGCATCGGAAGCTATTGCGTGATTCGATGAAGGTCAATGAGTTGCTAGATCTGAAGGGGAAGACCGCGATAGTCACTGGGGGGGCGATAGGCATAGGGTTCGGGATATCGTCGAGGCTGGCTGAGGCTGGCGCGAATGTCATCGTGGCAAGCAAGAACCCAGAGGAAGACAGGGTTGCAGTCGAGAAGCTGAAGGCGAACGGATGGAAAGCGATGGCCATACCAACCGACGTGTCGGGCGAGGAGAGCGTCAAGAACATGATCTCTGGCACGGTAGATGCCTATGGAGGCCTGGACATACTGGTCAACAACGCCGGCATCTATCCGGAAATTCCGCTCAAGGATATGACTCTCCAGGACTTCCAGAAGGTCATAGATGTGAACCTCAACGGAGTGTTCCTGTGCACGAAGTACGCGTCACAGCAGATGATAAAGCAGGGCAGGGGAGGCAAGATAATAAACGTCACGTCAATCGACGCGCTGCACCCATCGATGATCGGGTTGGCGCACTATGACGCGTCTAAGCACGGTGTGTGGGGCTTCACCAAGAACATAGCGCTCGAGCTGGCACAGTACAAGATATACGTGAATGCCATAGCTCCAGGGGGCATAACCACCCCAGGAACGCAGAAACTGCAGCAGAGCACGATGCCTGCCGGCGTAGACATAAAGGCGATGATGGACGCATTCATGAAGAAGATACCAATGGGGAAGTTCGGAGACCCCGATGATATCGGCAAAGTCGCACTCTTCCTCGCGTCTGACATGTCATCGTACATGACAGGCAGCCAGATTGTCGTCGATGGAGGAGTGCTGCTTACCTGAGCGTGCGCACATGCTTGAGATAGAGACGAAGGCCATAGGCATAGATGTGCCGTCACTCAGGAAGAGCCTAAGGACCAGGAAAGCAAAATTTGTTGGTAAGTTCCTCCTCAAGAGGTACGTCTTCAACCTCTCCAACAAGGAAGGGGAAGACAACTACGTGCGCATCCGCACCGATGGCAAGAAATCCACACTGACATACAAGTTCAGGAAAGGGAATGGTCTGCGCAACACCACGGAGATAGAGACCGGCGTAGAGGACTTCGAGAAGGCTGCGCAGATATTCTCGAGCTTCATAAAAGAGCGCTATTATCAGGAGAACCTGCGTGAGTCCTGTGTCTACAAGGGCGCGAATGTCGACATCAACACATGGTCCCGTATCCCTCCTTACGTGGAAGTGGAGGGTAGCAGCGAAGGAGGTATACAATTGTATAAGGGAGCTCGGGATAGAAGGAAAGGCCATGGGCAACATAAGCGCGGTCAGGCTCTACAAGTTGTATGGCAAGGACCTTCATGCGATGAAGAGTGCGAGGTTCAAGTAGGTCGAACAACCTCGCCCAAAAGCGATATATATTATTTGCAACATTAACCACTGTTAGTGTGAGTGCATGGTGATGCAAAGCCGACACGCCGCGGCGGAAGTCTCCGCCTTGATGTCAGCATCGCCGATGCTGAAGCGCTGAACCTCGTGCTGAAGAGGGCACTTACCGAAACCCAAATCCTCATCCTTTCAAGGGTAATCAGGAATAGCTACGGCATCACTCAAATGCTGATTCGCATCAGCGAATCTACAGGGGTTCCGCTTTCGACTTTAAAGAGCAGTGCAAAAACTCTGAGAGAGCTGGGCCTCATTGATTGCGCGCAGGGAATGCCCCGCGCAACGAACTTTGGGCTGTTGCTACTGTCGCTCATGGCTGGCAATAATGTTAAAAGGTGATTTCTTGGAACACAAAAAACCAAAGTAGAGAGAACTGAGTCTTCTGGCCGGGTCCAGAGGGTGCTGAGAAGGGATGGCACGCTAGTGGTAGCGAGAGAGTACTCGTACACCGACTTCGATGGATTCGCTTCGCTATACGCGAAGGTTTTCGCCGAGCCGCCGTGGTTCGAAAAGTGGTCGACTGAGGACATAATGAAAGAAGTAAACGGCTATTTTGACGAGGCAAACCTGAGCTTCACCATCGCCGTATTGCCGACCACGTACCCGGAGAAGGAGGGGTTCGATCCATATGGCGAAAGGGTCGTTGGGTTCAGCGTCGCGTATCAGGTTGGCCCAGGCAGATTCCCACCGGAATTGGCAGAGGCCCTCCTGGCACAATCATGGCTGTACAAGCGTCCGATAATCTATGGCGATGAACTTGCAGTGGACGCAGGGTTCCGGGGAATGGGGATTGGTACCATGCTGATGGAGCAGAGGTTCGAGGCCTTCAATATGATGCAAGATGCAATCTTCATCGGCAGGACTGACGAGAACAGCAAGATGGTGTCAATGTATAAGAGCCTCGGCTACGAGAACACAAGAGTTCAAGACCTTATTTATAGGAACAGATATTACTATATGAAAGGCCTGTATAGATCAGACGAAGTTGATAGATGTGGCCGTTACATCGAATGGCGCAGGACAAAGTAAGACCGCAAAGATCTTCATGGAACTGGTGCGGATACCGTCGCCCAGCGGTAACGAGCTCAATGTCATGAAGTATATACAGCAGTATCTCGCGAGCCTCGGGGTCGATTCGCATATGGACGCGGCCGGCAAGATAGTGGGAAGCAACTCAGGCAATCTGATTGCCAGGATTGGCAGCGGCAGCCCAAGGCTACTGTTTATGGCGCACGTCGATACGGTTGAGAACGGCAAGAGGGCGATAAGACCCGTGGTAAAGGGCAGTGTCATACGCAGCGACGGCACCACGATACTCGGGTCGGACGACAAGGCGGGTGTTGCCGCACTCCTCGAAGCAATCAAGGAACTGAAGGGACGCAAAGACTTGCCAGAGTTCACGTGTCTCTTCACCGTGCGGGAGGAAAGCGGCAGGATGGGTGCAACGTGCATTAAAACAAACAGGAATATCGACTTCGTGTTCGATGTCGATGGTTCCGACAGGCCTGGTAGGTTCGTTAACAGGGCCATGGGCACCCAAGCGTTCGAGGTGCGTATCCGCGGTAGGGAAGCCCACGCCGCGATGAATCCTGAAAAAGGTGCTAATGCGGTCAAGGCCGCCTCCATGGCAGTCGCCCGCGCGTCTCTCGGCAGGGACGGAAAGGGAAGGATACTCAACATAGGAAGGATTTCTGGTGGAAGAAAGTTGAACGTAATACCAGGAGAGGCACTGCTCGAGGGAGAGGTCAGGGCATTCGACCGCGCCGGAATCGATAAGAAGCTCTCTGAGGTGAAGGGCGCCGTGCGCCGGGCCTGCGCGGAGACTGGATGCGCATACAGACTGGTGCGGAGCACTGAATCCGCCGAGCCGCCGCTTTCGGTGCCCGAGAATTCTGCGATAGTGAGGCTCGCTTCAACAGCAGCGAAGAATGCGGGCCTGAAGTTCTCGCTCTCGACGATGTTCGCTACGATACAGGGAAATGTGCTGTCGCAGAAAGGCTATACTGTCCTCGGACTCTGCAAGGGCGGCAGTTTTCCACACTCTAACAGGGAAAGTGTAACCATAATGGAATTGGAGGATACGAAGAGGCTTATAATCGAGATAGTGAAGGCAGCGAAACCAGGATGGCACAGATAGAGATAATAATGCTATCTGTCAGAGTGCATCCTGGAGGCGACACGATGACTGCAAAAAATGCGGGCACAGACACAGTCAGACTAATCTCCCTCAACATGGCGGGCGGAATGCACCTTGGTAGGCTCCTTAAGTTCGTTTCCGATATGCGCGGCCGCGTGGACATATTCTGCTTCCAGGAGACCATCGACGGGCTGGCCTGCATGCCCGACAGGATAAAGTTCACCAACGGCACATATGAAGCAGTAAAGTCGCGGCTGAAGGGCTTCAAAGCTTACACCACAGAACCATACACCAGGACTGGGTTATTCCTGTCGATGTTCGTGCGGGGCAGCATAGATACCATTACAGATGGTTCCGCGATCCTGGTCAAGCCGAAGTGGCGCGACCTGCAATCGTGGTCGAGGTTGCAGTATGCCGAAATAGGGCTGAACGGCAAGCGCGCAGTGGTGGCGCACCTGCATGGCCTGTACATCCCGAATCAGAAGCCCTCGCTCCACTACCTCGATACCAAGGAAAGGTTGCAGCAATCCAAGAAAGCACTTTTTGAGCTTTCCCGGTTCAATGAGCCAGCGCTGCTGTGCGGCGACTTCAACCTTAAGCAGGACACAAGGAGCGTCGCGATGTTCGAGCGCAAGATGAGAAACCTCGTGAAGGAGAACGGAATCAAGACGACGAGGAACTCCCTGGCGCTTCCGGGCTCGTATGGGCTTACGGACTACGTGTTCGTATCCAGGGGCATACGGATTTCTGAATTCAAGGTGCTAAGAAGGAACGTGTCTGACCATCTTCCTATCTACGTGCGCTTCTCCTTAGAGTGAACGGCATCCCAAACAATGCGGATTCCAGACTCCTGCAGCGAACAGATGCTATATACTCCTTTCAAGGCAAAGCAGTGTTTGTTGGGAGTGGTAATATGGACTTCAAGGGATACCAGAGAAGGGCAAAAGAGACAGCGATATACCCAGAGACGGCGAGGACTACGTATCCGCTCATCGGCCTTGCAGGGGGTAGGAGAGACACTGAACAAGTACAAAAAGACAATCAGGGATGGGATAGCGCTTGACAAGGAGGACATGGCTTCAGAGCTCGGCGACGTCCTGTGGTATCTCTCGCAGACAGCTACAGATATGGGCATCGGCTTCGGCCACATAGCGGAAAAGAATGTCGAGAAGCTAGCAGACCGTGCGAGGCGCGGTCGCCTCCATGGGAGCGGCGATAACAGATAAGACAGGCATACGTCGGGTCACGCCTTGACGTCTGCCTGTTGCGCGGGCTTCATGGCAGGCTGCTGCTCTGCGGGGGCAGGCGCGGCAGGCTGCTTTCTGCCTCCGCGCTTGTTCTGCTTCACTATCCTGGCGTTCGCGAACTCGACGCTGAGGTCCTCCTCTGCCTTACTCTCCATCCACTCCTTTATGTACGTCGACATATTCCTGAAAGGCTTGCTGTACCTGTCCGTGAGGGAATATGCATTGCTCTCGTGCTTCAGCAGACCTATCTGCACTGCGTAGTCGAGGTAGCGCTTCGCCGTCGCTATCGGTATTGAATCCGGCACGTCCTTGAGCCTGAGCTCTCCTCTCTTTTTGGTCTCGAGCAGCAGGTAAGAGAACCTGTAAGCCTCTGTCTCGTTGTCGAAGAAGAGCCTCGCTATCTCCTTGACGTTCGGATTCTTCAGCTTCTCCTTGAGCGCCGCATCCTCGAACTCCCAGTACCTTATGGACATGATATTACCATTCCGATGCCTTTTGCTTTGGTGCATTGATGTTATCAATTATGAAATCAGATATTAATGCTATCATCTTCTTGAAATCCTCTTCCCTTGTGTATCTGTGATCTACTCCCTCAATTTTTTCCAGTCTGCTACTTTTTATATATTCTGCAAGTTCCATACCAAGTTCCACTTCCACATCATTGTCTGCCGTCCCATGCACGATTAGGGTTGGTATGCTGATGTTCCTTGCTGCATTGAACCATATTTATTTTCAAAGTCATCTTTATAGTTTGACATGTTTCGCGATGTCTTGCCCATTCCAGGGGATTTTAATGCCATGAAGTTCAAGCTGTCTGTCTTTGATGCAGCAATCACCGCAGCAATGCCTCCAAAGCTGGCGCCCATTATACCAATCCTACTATATTTATTATTTTTCAGATAGAGAATCGCGCACAGCACGTCATCAACGAATTCACCGACTGTCCTGTCATTTGGGTTTCCCTCACTCTCCCCATGCGCAAAAAAATCGAATCTGAATGATATTACACTGTTCCTCGCTAAAATCTCCTTTAGCGCTATGTTCGTATTGCTATTTTTGTCGGAGTTGAGCCCATGGCAGAGAATGACGATGGGCAGTCCTGGATTTGCATCTGGAATGGAAAGGATGCCGCATAGCACGCGGTTTTTTGAGTCATTAAAGTGCACTTTTTCTTCCAACATATTAATGCCCTGCCATCTCGCTTATAGCTTCCTTTATCTTCTTTTGCACACCCTTCATCGCTTCGTCACTCGCATAGTTCACCCTTGGCCAGAAGAAGCCGTGCATGCCGTCGTGGAATTTCCTCGGTATGACATGTACATGCATATGCGGCACGCTCTGGCTGACCTTGTTGTTCATCGCGATGAATACTCCATCGGCATTCATCGCCTTCTCGACGCCCCTTGCGACGACCTTCACCTCTCTGAAGAATGGCCCTATCTCATCATCAGGCATCCCGTCTATCGTCTCGTAGTGCTTTCTCGGAGCGACGAGCGTGTGCCCCGGGAAAACAGGTCTGAAATCGAGGAAGGCGATTGCACCCTTGCCTTCATAGACTATGAACTCCGAGCCTTTCTGCAACCCGCAGAACTCGCATCCACCGAGCTTGTTTTGCATGGTGGACTATGCGATGCAAATCTTATTAAGAGGAGCATTTGCGGGGAGGCCGTTAAACAAGCGGCTTTAATTTGCCATCGTTCCTCTCTATCCTGTAATCGCCGCTGTCCAGTCCAGCGAGGAATCCAGGCCTTGTCCCTTGTGTCTTCCTTGCCGTGTCCTTGGATACTATCAATGTCCCGTTATCGCGTGCTTCATCGCGGCATAGAACCTCTTCGCCACCGCAGAGAGGTCATCGTACCTGTCGAGCACCGACTCTGTGGCATGCATGGCCATGCCGGACATCATCGCTTCCTCGATGGTCTCCTTCACCTGCTCTGAAACCTTCAGTGTCGGCACTCCATCCGGAAGCTTCCCATTCAGCATTGCATCTGCCCCTGCCTTCATTGACTCGTATGTAAGGTGTGGTATCTCGCTGACGAGCCTGCACGTCTCTTCTTGGTTGACGCCTAATGTTCGGGTCATGCTACAAATCTCGCTCATGTAAGCGTACATCTCTGCGTCTATCGCGAGTTTCGCGTAGAATGCCGCATTAGTTATCCCCTTGATCAGCTGCCCCGCTCCGGGTCCGCCGACAAGGCCGTAGTGGCCCTTTCCCGCGACAGCCTTGAACACGCTCTCCACAGCCCTGTAGGCTTTCTCCTCCCCTCCTACCAGCAGGCGGGCGGTCCTGTTCCTCGCGTCGGTTGGTCCCCCCGCAAACCCCACATCAAGGTAATGTACGCCCACACCAGCCAGGTATTCATAGTTCTCCACTGCGGCAGAGTATGTGGAATTGGCGCCATCTATCAGTATGTCCCCCACCATCGCAGAGCCCCGTATGCCAAGTATGAACTCGTCCATCGCCCCTGCTGGTAGCATGGCCCAGACAACCGAATTCGCCTGCTTACTGCCCCTGTTTAGCGCTCGCAGCCTCACGAACAGCTCCTCAGTGCTGCCCGCTATCTCGACCTTCGGTTGCGCCTGCGCGTCGAGCCTTGCCTTGAAGCCCACGCACTTCTCGTGCGTTCTGTTGTACAGTACGGCATGCATGTCAGACCTTATCAGGTTGTTCGCCACCGCGCTGCCCATGTCGCCCATTCCAACGATTCCGACGTTTGATACCCTCTCGTGTTTTGTCGCCATGACCTCCACTCCACGCGCGGCACTGCCGCGCCTTGCTAGTGCTCTGCCGGCCATGATAGATATATCTTTCCATCGGCTTCGTAAAGCACCGATGCAGCTATACTAGAGTAAGTTTGGGCAGCAACGACCCTTCCATCGTCCTTTGTCGTAGTCTGCCACCCTCTTTTTATATCATTCTCTCTGAATGCTGCTTGATTGTTATGTCAATAGAGGCCATAAACCCAAGCAATCAGAAACACCGTGGCATGCAGCCTGAAATTGCTACAATGCTCAGGACCAGCGCCACAGAAGGCAAGTACGGCACCAAGGCCTTCGTGAGAGGCATGCCTATGTTCATGACCATCGACCGCGAGAAGATAAAGTTCGTAAAAGACGTGTTCCTGCTGGGCGTCACTACTGTAGTTGAAGGTGAGAAGTCAGAAATAGGTATGATACCAAAGTATATGTACGCGGCCGCGATGAACGCTGCCAAGACAGAAGAAGATGCGGCCAGGATGAGAAAGATAAACGAGCAGATCCTCGACCAGCATATAGTCGGAAATGCGGGCAGGGCGTTCGATCAAGCTATCAAGAAGAAGGCGATGAAGCTGACGGGCCTTAGGGACGGGCTCGCGATAATCAGCGGCACAGGTCTTGCATTCACGGAGCACGAGCACGGGTCTGCGAGGGATCTAAAGAAGGCACTCAAGGCAACGCTCATGAAGATCCACGAGGCTAGCATGGACGGCGTCAATTCCATAAACTCCATACTGCCAAGCTTCCTGCCGATACCGTTCCTGGACAGCAAGCTCGGCTACGGCAACTGGGGCAGGCCCTCTCCCGTTGACGAGAACATAGATGAGCCGAACTTCTATCTTCCAGCCTCTATCATAAAGGCGAAGGCGATCAAGCTCTTCGAGGTGGCGGACAAGGTAGAACCCGGATTCTGGAGCAGCGACATAACAGAGAAGGTGCAGGCAAAGGTGACCGAATCCGGTATGCCCAATGGATATGCCGTAGTCACGACCTTCCACACCACAGTAGGCATCACGAAGACACGCCCAAGCGACATCCCGGCATTGCTCTCAGACCTTGAGGTTGTGGCCCCGTTCAGCGCAGACCAGTACTACCACAACAAGCTCGAGGAGAGGGGCAGGCTCAAGTGCGACCAGGAGGGTGAGCCGCTCGGCGACGGCAATGGATGGAGTCATGTGGTTGCGTCGCTTACTGGGTCGTACACCGTTGCGAAGGTCGTGGACGGCCGTCTGGAACTTGCGGACGGGGAGCGCATAATGCACTTCGACTACGATACGCTCGAGCCTAGGGGAAGGAACGTCGCAGTTACGATGATAGAGCAGAAATGAAGAGGCGCGGCACTGCCGCGCCCCTCTCTGGGCTCACATCGAAAGGCTGCTGAGCCCACTGAACCCTATGACCTGCACGTTGTCCCTTGCCAGTACCTCCGCGTACCTGGCGGCGAACGCATCGTTGACCACCACGATCACCCTTGAGTAATCAGGCTTCCTCCCCTCTATCATCCGTACGGTATCGTCGAACCTTTTCCTGCCGGTCTCATACTCTATGGCGATCTTCCCTTCCCTGTATGCTATTATATCGGGCCCCACGCGGTTACGGTTGACGTAGTGATCCACGCCCTTTGCGGTCAGCCTGTCCGATATCTCCTTTATCCTCGTCTCGTGCTCCATGCTCGGGTTTGTGCTGCAGCACCGCTCTTCCGCGCGGGCGAATGACTCCGATGCCCTCGCAGCTGAGGTCTTCACGATTATCGGCATGCCTCCTCCGGAAACTATGGCCTCGTTTATTTTCAGTCTCTCAAGCATGCCCCGCACGGCAACCGCCTTGAACGCATCTCCCTTCGCTATCGCGCTGGCGACATAGTTTATCTCCGTCGGCTCGTTTATGTGGAATGCGATGAAAGTGGCCGAGTTAGCGATTATGTCCTTCGGCAATGCGGCAGAGCTGTTCGTGACTATGATTATCGCGTAGCCGAACTTCCTGCCCTCATTGACGAGCGATGTCAGCACCGCGCCAGCGTTGTCAAGCAGGAACTTGCTCTCGTCTATGACTATGTAGAGCCTTATGCCCTTCTCCATCGCATTGCCCCTCATCGCCCTGTAAAGCCTCTTCACCGCTTCGTGCATGTAGATGACCTTCGCTTCAGCGTTCTGTATGCCCGACATGGAGAATGAATTGATGCCGCTGGCAAGCCCTCCCATGTCAACATTGCCGCTTACCGGCATGCATTTCTGGAGTGAGACCATCCTCTGCCTTATGTGCTCTATCCTCTCCTTCTCAGCCAGACCCTTCGCGTTCCTTGCAAAAATCACCAGTTCTCCTATCAGGTCATGCAGCGTCGGCGCCCTCTCCAGTTTGTTGCCGTCCATATCTCTCGTGCACCTCCTGTACGTGTAGTAAAGGGCGCTGTTAAGAACCCCCCTCTGCAGATATCCCAGACTATATACATCAGAAAGCAAGTTCGTCAGCTCCTCTATCCTCTGCGCGATTGTCAGGCCATCAAGCGCGAATATGCTTATATTCTCTCTGCTCGCGTTGTGCGCCTTGCCGCCTAAACTTTCCACGAGTCCCTCGTGCTCGCTGTGCCCGTCAAACAACACGATTGGCTTGCCGGCCTTTGCTATCTCACCTAGCATCGTCTTCAACAGGGTGGACTTGCCGTAGCCCGAGGCACCAAGTATGACTGCGTGCGGGTTTGCTTCCCTCTCGGGAAACAGCCCGAACCTGCCGAACGCGCGCTTCCACGCGAACGTGCGTATGTACATGTACGTCAATGAATGCCCGTTGAAGCGTGGCTCCGCAACCCATGCATTGCATAGCTTCCTCTTCTTCTTCCCTATCTCTATGCAGAAACCTCTTTCTGGCCTTATCTTGCGCTTTATGTGTCCTAATATAAGTTTGATTTTGGTCAAAATGCGATTTATTTCCATGCAAACACCGCTTGATGGCCGGCGGCGTCGTCATCATAGATGATGGTCGCAAAGAGGGCAAAACAAAAAAGAGGGATGGCGAGAGTACCATCCCAATCAGACATGCACTATCCGCGTGGAGCTTATGCCCAGGCTGTTTACCCTTATGACCTGGTCGTAGGCGACCACAAGCCCCGCATCCGCATAGGATCTGGCGGCAATCACGGCCGACACAGTATCGTCGTTCGCATTGCAGATGTCCTCCGCCATCCTGTCCTCTATGCCCACGTTCATGCGCCTCTCCTTGCTTCTCGCTCTCACGAGAGCCTTCAAGGCCTCCTTCACTCTTGACCTGGCTTCCGCTATCTCTTGTTTTGTTGTTTCTTCCATTCCACTCACCCAGAAAACGAGACCGTATCCGCGCCGCTTGCCGTACCAGTTTGTATAGCGCCGGTTGCGCTTTCCCTGATATATTTACTGGAAGAAACTATTTATACTTTATTATATTATTTGATATCTTAGTAAAGTATATATTCCTTGGCTTCCATATAATAGCGCCGGTGTTGTTTCCGGCAACCCAGAAGAGGGGCGGCCCGCGCCGCCCCGTTCATGTTTGTGCACCTGGACGAAAAGCTTGTTACGGCGGACAGGCATTTTGATGTAGTACCCGGGCTCAAGGTCGAGCACGTGATAGTTAGGTGACGCACGGCCTACCTCAATCTGGTATGCTGTGATAACCGCAACACTTTTTATGTTTCCCACAGAAGTGTGGAAGACTAAAGTGGTTCATTGGACTATACTCTAAGGTGCGAGAGCTGCGGTGCATCATATAGCAGCTCATACAGGAAGCAAACGTGTGACAGGTGCGGTGGCATACTCTCAGTTGCATATAAGGGAAGGGTGAAACCACCAAGGTTCGATGGCGATTTCTGGTCGCTCGAGTCCATATTACCCAAGTCGAGATACAGGCGCTACGAGCTCGGCAGCACCGAGCTCGCCAGGTCGAAGATTCCTGAGCTGTGGCTGAAGCTGGAGCTGCAGAACCCCACGAGGTCGTTCAAGGACAGGGGTTCAGTGGTCGAGATAGCGAAGGCGAAGGAATACGGCTACAAGGAGGTAGTATGCGCCTCGACAGGCAACATGGCATATTCGGTCGCGTACTACGCCAAGCTGTCTGGCATAAAGGCGAAGATATTCATCAGCAGGGACGCCAACCGCGACAAGATAAGGGACATAAGGGAAACCCACGATGCAAACATAACCAGGGTGGACGGCGACTTCACAGAGGCACAGAGGAGGGCTTCCAATTACGCCAAGAGGTGCGGGTCGTTCCTCGCTGGAGATTACTGCTACAGGCAGGAGGGCCAGCGCACCATGTTTTACGAGATCGCATCGCAGCTCAAGGGCGTCACGCACGTGATAACCCCGGTGGGCAACGCCACTCTGATATCAGGCATGCTAAAGGCGGCAGAGGAGATGAAGGTATCAGGCGCGCTTGAAAAGCCTCCGAGAATAATAGGCGTCGAAGCCGAGAGGTGCAGCCCCATGTTCAAGGCGTTCAGGTCCGGCAAGCCCATGAAATACGAGGCGCCCAAGACCATGGCTGACGCGATAGCTGTCGGCTACCCGACGTTCGGCGACATGGCGATCGGGATGCTGAAAAGGCAGAACGGGAGCGTCGTGACCGTTACAGAAAAAGAGATGGCGCTGGAGCAGAACCGCTTCCTCAGCGAGTATGGCATGATAGCTGAGCTTGCCGGAGTCGCGGGCATAGCCGCGTACAGGAAGCTCAGACTGCCAAAATCGGCGAAAGCCGTCGCGATAGTATCAGGCGGCAATGTCTGAGCCGCTGCCCCTTGCCACCGCACATCATATGGCCGCACAATAGGAACCCCATGCGAGGTCGGCACGAATGACCGCAAGCATTTTAATGTTGAGACTGCAATCCTATACCGTGCCAGGGTGGCGGAAACCGGTATCGCGTGCGCCTGGAATATACTCCAGCGAGCGCATGGCCTCACGGCCTTCTGGGTTCAAAAGCCTCGCGCTGAAACTCCCAGCCCTGGCGCATATTACAAGGCTTACCGCGCCAAGGCCCACGCATAAATAGCAGAATATTAAAACTAAGATTAACACATAGAGGTAGTCACAGAAGCCTAACAAGCTGCAGGAAGTAGAACTGTGCATTGGTGTATTGGGATGGCGGTGCTCGGGATAACTGATTCTCATGATGCAGGTGCAGCGCTGCTCGCCTCAGGGAGGGTACTCTCTGCGGTGAGCGAGGAGCGCTTCACGAAGAGGAAGAACGAAGTCGGCTTCCCGTACCATTCCGTGAGATATGTATGCGGCAGTACGGATGCGCAGGTAGAAGCCGTCGCTCTTGGTTGGATTGGTGGCAACGCCCTTGTCTCAAGGCTCTTCCCGGCTCACGGTGAGACGAGGAGGAAGATTTGGAGGAGGGAGCTGCCGAAGCCGCAGAGGGCGAGCATGCACCTCTCCAATTTCATCTACAAGCTTACACAGAACCAGAACCCAAAGTTCCTCTGGAAGGCAGTGGGTACCACGATAAGCAGCAGTGTCGCGAGAAGGCGCCTCGCGCAGGTATCAAGGAGCCTTTCAGGCAGCAAGATTTACGTCGTAGAGCACCATCTGGCGCATGCAGCATCCGCTTACTATACCTCTGGCTTCAAGGAGGCTCTGGTCATAACACTTGATGGCGCAGGCGATGGGCTGAGCGGCACGGTGTCCATCGGAGACAAAGGGGAGCTGCATCGCCTAGCCAGCTTCAAGGCGAGCGCGAGCCTTTCTCTGCTCTATGGTGCAGCTACCGTGGCATGCGACCTCAGATTCAGCGAGGACGAAGGAAAGCTCATGAGCCTCGCAGCGTACTCCTACCCGCACGCCGTAGAGGGGCTCAAGGACATATGCGAGTACGATGTTGCAAGCAGGCGCTTCGTGTCCAGACACGGTACCAGGAACGAGCTTCTCCTCGCAGAGTACCTTCGCGATCACATGCTCTCGAAGTGCGATAGGGAACCCTTTGCATACGCGGTGCAGAGGCATGTAGAGGAGCAGGTCACGAAGCTGATAAGGCAGTGGGTAAGGGAGACAGGTATCCACAATGTGGCAACTGCTGGGGGATTCTTTTCGAACGTGATAGGCAACAGGGTTTTCGAGAGGCTGCCCGAAATAAAAGGTTACTTCGTGTTCCCGCAGATGGGCGATGGGGGTCTCTCTGTCGGGGCCGCAGCGTACGTCGATTTCAAGCTGAACGGCAGGATGGATCCAAACAGGATGGAAACCCTATATCTCGGGCCATCCTACACGGACGCGCAGATAGAGTCTGTCCTCAAGAAGGCGAAGAGATCAGGATCAATGATAAGGTACGAGGAGGTAAAGAACCCCCCAAGGCTCGGGGCGGAACTCGTTGCTGAGAGCAACAGGATAATACTTTGGTTTCAGGGTCGCATGGAGTACGGTCCAAGAGCCCTGGGCAACAGGAGTGTAATCGCGATGCCGAACGACCAAGAGGTCAGAAACAGGATAAACCTTATGATAAAGAAGCGCCCCTACTACCAGCCCTTTGCGAGCACGATCCTGGAGGAAGACGCAGCGGGGCTACTCGAAGACTACCTCTCGCCCAATCCATTCATGACCAGTGCAAACAGCGTCTCAAGAGAGCACTACGAGGACCTTGTTGCAGCATCCCATGTGGATCACACCACAAGGCCGCAGATCCTCGTGGCAGAGAATGCACCCTATAGAGAGCTAATATCAGGCATCAAGAAAAGGAGCGGGGTGGGTGCTGTGCTGAACACGAGCCTCAACAAGCATGGCAAGCCTATAGCCATGGATCCGTCAGATGCGATATGGACCCTGGAGAACACGGGCGCGAACACGATGCTGATTGGAGGCTACCTTGTAGAAAAGCTCCGCCCCGGCACATACGATAATCGATAAGTATTTATTTGTGAGGAACAGAACACTACTGGAAAATGCAAATGCGTATTCTAAGGAAGTACGGCATTTAATCACTATAGTTTCAGGTCTCTAAATGGCTGAAGGAAAAGACCCAAGGCAGAAGAAGGAAGACAAGGGCGCGCAGTCGATAATCAGGATCGCCGGCCGCGACATAGACGGAGCGCTCAGCATAGAGCGCGCTCTCTCGAGGGTCAAGGGGATAGGCATGAACCTGTCGCACTCGATCTCGCACGCCGTGGAGGCCAAGCTGAGCATACCGAAGTCGACGCGCATAGGCTCGCTTTCAGAGAAGCAGGTTGCCGATATAGAAAACGTGATAAAGAGCCCGGATAGCTTCGGTGTGCCAAAGTACTTGCTCAACAAGAGAAAGGACAACGAGACAGGAAAGGACATGCATTATGTAGGCAACGACCTAACGTTCAACACCAGACAGGACGTAAACCGCGAGGTCAACAACCGCACCTGGAGAGGTTTCAGGCACCAGTATGGACAGAAGGTGCGCGGGCAGCGCACGAGGAGCACCGGAAGGACCGGGGCGACCGTGGGCGTCATGAAGAAGGCGGTGAAGCAGCAGCAGGTCGCCGCTGCTACTAAGGAGAAGCCTGCGACAGCTGGGAAGAAATAATGAAGTGATGATTTGGGAGCGCCGAGGAGGAACAGGACAAAGTTCGACAAGCCCAAGGACATATGGAATCTCCAGAGGATAAACGCCGACAACGCCCTCAAGGATGAGTATGCGCTCAAGAACATGAAGGAGCTGTGGAAGGTGCAGTCCAACATAAGCAGGATAAGGGGCAACGTGCGTCTGCTCCTCTCGGGCAGCGCCCCGAACAGGCAGATGGAGGCCAACATAATCTCGAGCCTCTCGAAGTACGGCATAGTGAGCAATACCGCCAAGCTCGACGACCTGCTCGACCTGAAGGTCAACTCCTTCCTGGAACGCAGGCTGCAGTCCATAGTCTTCAGGAAGGGAATGGCGAGGAGCATGAGGCAAGCAAGGCAGCTCATCGCGCACGGTTTCATAGCTGTTAACGGCAAGAAAGCGAGCAGGCCAGGCCGCATGCTCACTTCCGAAGAGGAGCAGCACATTTCCTATTACAAACCTATAGACGTGAATGTCAACGTCAAGGTGGCGCCCGCACAGAAGGTCGCCGAGATGACAGCCGAGGAGCCAGCCGCCGCAGCGGGGGCAGGCCAATCGGAAGAGACCGCGAGCACGGAAGCAGTGATCGAACAGGGAGAAAAAGCAGGAGAGGAAAAGTGAGTGTCCATGGCAGAAGACAAGAAGAAGGGAAAGGAGGAAGCGACGACGAAGAAGAAGGAGAAGACAATCCAGTCGTACGAGGCCAAGGCGCTCGAAGAGGCGAAGGTGAAGCCCAAGGCGGAGCGCTGGGCGGTCGCGCATGTCTACTCATCCAAGAACGACACGATAATAACGCTCACAGACATGTCAGGCGCCGAGACCATAGCAGTCGCGAGCGGTGGAATGATGGTCAATGCCGATTCGCAGGAGGGCGAACCTTACGCGGCGATGCAGGCCGCATACAAGATAGCCGCAGAGGCCAAGGAGCGCGGCATCTACAATGTCAAGATCCAGATAAGGGCTCCGGGTGGCAACGGTGCCAAGACCCCGGGAGCAGGTGCGCAGGCTGTCGTGAGAGTGCTGGCAAGATCGGGTCTGAGAATCAACAGGATAGAGGACGTTACCCCAATACCGACAGACACGACCAGGAGGCCGGGCGGCAAGCGCGGAAGGAGGGTCTGATTGCAGAATGGCGGCATTATTGCCCCAGGTTCTCAGGTATCAAAAACCCATGCTCAGAGTTAGGAACATTGGACTAAGGCCAAGTGAGAGCCAATTTCACATGCTTTTAGTCTTTGATGTGTCTCTGGCCCTGTACCATTCACTAAACCCCTCAATACTGTCGAAAGTCCTTGTAGCATACTTCATAAGCCAGGGATGGTTGCGAAAGCGTTCGTTCTCTATGACTATATAAGTCGGGTGCCTCAGCACGTGGCTGTTGTAAAAAACCTCCATTGGCATGCCTATCCATGGCTGCGGCTCCTTTCCGAATATGGCAAGGAGACCATCGCAAGAATCTATAAATTCAAGGTCATCCGCGACAATCCTGTCTGCATCTTGCTGCGAATTGCGCACGATCTCCCCGGAATCGACCCTTCTTATGTTTACGTGCTCCTTGTCGTAGAACGGGTTCCGCAGGTCTATACCCAGTTCCTTCTCAAGCCTCAGCTCGATCTCTCTCACCCTATGTCTGTCCACAGAGGCGTGTGCGAGGTAAAGTCTCATCTCATCTCCTCAACATCTTTACAAGGACGTCGTCGACCTTCCCCCTAAGGCGCATGTACCTGTCGTAAGCGTGTGATCTCCCCAGAATCTCATCCCTCTCAACGCGGATAGAGCCGCAGAGTTCGATGCCCTGCGGAAATGGCGCCCGAATGAACTGCATCCTTGTGAAGTCCACCTTGGTGCCATCCACCATATTGAAGGTATGTAGCTCGGGCTTCTCAAGTTTGACCATTGCCTCCATCAGCATGCCACCAACGTAATCATGGGTCACCAGTGCTGTCGCCTCGCACTGTCCGAGCCATGGGTTGACATCCTTGTATCTCATGTAGAGTCCAGGAGTGCATCCAGTGGTATCCAAGCCCCACGAATCACTGATCGCAGCGAGTAGCTGCGCCAGCGTCACGCCGTCAGCAATGCCCATAGCCTTGGAATACTGCGGGAACCAGAACGTCCTTCCGGCGAGGGTGCTGCTCTGCGCTGTCGTTGCCGCTTTTGATTGCATGAGAATCACTCCCTCCTGGGCTTCCATCTGCTTATTACTGCGGCCGCCCCGACGCTGATTATGATACCGACCCCTATCTCCTCAAGCCTCATAAGGGCGTCAGCGCGCTCCTTGGCCGCTGAATCGCTGATGCTCTCAGTCTTGGTCGTCCCTATTGCGACGGTATCATTTTTCGGGCTGGTGAACGCGATTGCTGCAGATAGGATCACAACAGGCCCGATGGCCGCGGATTTCATCTTTCCCATAATGCCACAAGAATTCATCAATCCTCGTGATATATACAGATTGCGGTCCATAGCTGTGGCTGTCCTACGCCATGCAACATGAATAAAAAGAAAAATTAAAAATTAGCTTGATTAAGCAGGCTCTCCTATGGCGAACCTCGCCTTTACCTCGCTGATCCTCACCTTGAGCTCGTCTCCCTGCTTGACGCCCTTCACGAAGACCACGAACCCATCGACCTTAGCGATGCCGTCGCCCTTCTGCGCTACGGCCTCAATCTTCACGTCAATCACGTCCCCGACCTTCACGGGCTTCGGCATGAAGTAGTTCGGCCTCATCTGCATGCCTTCCCTCCTGCCCCTACCTTCCTCTCTTCCATTCTCTTGTCTCTCTTCTTCGTCTCCATCCATGGAATCTGTCCTTTAATACGTAGGATTAGCTGTGCAGCCTTTCTCGTATTGCTACTATTTGCCCCTTGCAAGCTTAAAAAGGTTTGTATACAGGCGCGTGACGCTCAGCCCTTTACGGTTGCCAGGCTCCTGAGCTGATACCTGCCGCGCAACTCTATCTCCGCGAGCTTCTTCTTCGCGGGCTTGCTGTCCTTAGCAGCGGAATCGTATCCATGTATGAATATGGAGAACAGCTCCTTGCTTATCGAGCGCTTCATGAGCAGCAGGTCGATCGCCTTGTCCTCGATGGATCCCGTGAAATACGACAGCCCGAAATCTATCACGTACGCGGAATTCCCGTTCGCCATTATGTTTGCCGGCGTGAAGTCCCCGTGCGTTATGTCATTGTCGTGCATAACCGCCAGCCAGTGCCCGGATTCCTCAACGTGCCTTCCAATTGCCTTTTCGTCAGTCATTATGGACAGCCTTTTCCCCTCGATGAAGTCCATGTAAATGGTATCTGAGGAAACGGCCAGCACCCTCGGCAGGTTGATCTTGCCCGCGAGCGCCATCATTATCTTGGCCTCGATCTTGGTCCTGTGGGTGCGCAGGTACGTGTCTAGGCTCTCGATCCTGTACTGCTTCCTGATGCGCCTCTTCGCTATCGCAGGCATGTTCATGAAGGTGCACCTGTACACGTTTGCTTCAGCGCCTTCTGCGATCATCATCATTTCCATGTTATCTTCACCGAGTCTATCCTGTAGCGCTGGTTGACACCGCAGTCCATCATGCTGTAGTGCTGCCCCGAACGGAGCATCTTCTCGGCGACGAGCGCTATCATGGCACCATTGTCCGCGTTATATTCGTTGGGCGCGAACCCAAACTTCGTGCCGTGCGCATTGCACACCGAGAGCAGCATCTCCTTGAGCCTCTTGCTCTGCGCCACCCCCCCGCAGACTATAATCTCGCGTTTTTCCGTGAGCATCAGCGCCCTCTCTGTCGCCTCGCATAGCATGGAGAACGCCGTTTCCTGCATTGAGAAGGCCACGTCATTGACGCTGTGCCCCTTGAGCTGCGCGACCGCGTTCGTCAACAATCCCGTGAACGTGAAGTCCATGCCCTTTACGGTGTATGGCATTTGAATATACCTGCCTGATTCCGCGGCCTTTGCCACCGTCGACCCCCACGAGGGTACGAGCTTCGCCTTCCTGGCGAAGTTGTCGAACATATTGCCCACGCCTATGTCGAACGTCTCTCCATATATGTGATAGTGCCTGAACGGCTCCTCTTCCATACCTATCACCTGCGAGTTGCCTCCTGACACATACAGTGCGAGCGGGTCCCTGAAGCCATTGATATGTTTTGCGATCTCGAGGTGCGCCACCGCGTGGTTGACGGGAAGCAGCGGCACCTTATACTTCATGGAGAGCGACTTCGCAATGAGATTGCCGACGCCGAGGCAGGGTCCGAGGCCGGGGCCCTTCGTGTAGCCTATTGCCTCGATGTCCTGCGCCGAGATGCCTGCCTTCTTCACCGCGCTTGAAACTGCCTTCCTGACATTCTCCGTATGGAAATCTGCGACCTTCATCGGTATGATGCCCTTGTCCGTTATCGGGTACATCAGCATCTCGTTTGCGAGAACCTTGCCTCCCTCGATCACGCCTATGCCGAGCGTGTGTGCGCTGCTCTCTATGCCTATCACAGCCATGCAAAACAAGCTAGATTATTGCAGCAGCTAGTTAAGGGTTTCTGCAGCAGCGAGGCATTGTCCTGCCTTGTGGCGCGCCGCCGTTACCAGCAGGCCCCCAAAGCAATGACAACGCTTTTAAGATGCGCTTGAGTTGAGTAAGCGGTGCAATGACAGGGAAGAACAGGATCGCGGTCCAGGCATCCGGCATGGAGACGGCCTCATGTGGATCAAAGATTTGATACCTGTGTTCCTCGGCGGGAACTCCAGGGAAAGGCTCGCGGAAGGGACTGGTATGCCGATCAATTCCAAGCTCGTGGACAACATGCACGCCATGGGGGTGTTAACGCGATAATAGACTCGTCGGGCCTGTACCCAGAATACAGGGACGACGTGCCGAAATATTCCGATGACCCTGTATTCAAGAAGGTAGTCACGCTCGCATTCAACGTCAAGGTCAGGATTGACAGGGAGAACAGGTATGGATTCCTCTACTCGCTGAGAAGGATAGTAGAGGACCCGCAGTCGATCAGCGACGAGCCTCTGTGGAAGATAAAGAGGAAGTGAGGGAAGGCTACGTGGTGTCGATGTTCGACTCCTTGTAACCCATGCCTACGAGGGCCTTCTTGACCTCGTTGACGTGCTTGCCCTGCAGCTCCACAACGCCATCCTTGCTCGTGCCGCCGCACGCCAGGGCCTTCTTGAGGTTCTTGGTGGCGCTCTCGAGCTCGTCGGAGTTTATGCCGTCCACTACGGTCACTATCTTGTCGAACTTCGCCTTCTTCGTGTAAACCTTTATCTTGCTCTCGGCCTCCTTGTCGAGAACAGAGCAAACGCAGATCTCCTTGGGCAGCCCACACCTAGGGCACATGTCAGGCATTACTTCTTGGCACCCCTCTCGTTAAGGATAGTATTTATCTGTGCTATGGTCCTCTTTATGGACCTCACCTTTATGACCTTGCTCGAGACTCCTGTTGACGCTATCTTCCTCTTCTCTATGGAGAGCTCGAGCGCTAGCTCGTCAGCCTTGGCCTTCAGCGCAGAGTCCTGCAGGCTCCTGAGTTCTTTGACGTTTATGCGAAACACCCTGGTGTGTTTACAGTGTGGAAAATATTAAAGCCTTTCCCCGAAATCCCTGTGATGGTGGGCACGATAAGGCTATTATAGGTTTTCCCATCAATATTATCTGGATTTGCTGCTTTCAGCTTTTCGTAAGTTGATCCTATGGCAAGTGTGTACGAAGTGGACGCTTCAGAGCTTGTGCGCGCAGCCGCGCAGGGGCTGAAGACCGTGATAAAGGAACAACCGGACTACCTGCATTACGCGAAGTCAGGCGCCGGGAAGGAGAGACAGCCGCAGGACCCAGACTTCTGGTACGTCAGGAGCGCCTCGCTACTGCGCTATGTCTATACCAGTGGTCCCGTGGGCGTATCGAGGCTGAGGGAGAGGTACGGTTCCAGGAAGGAGCACGTCATGCACAGGAAGCACCACGTCGACGCTGGAGGCAGCGCAATAACAGATTCGCTCAACGCGCTCGAGAAGGCCAACCTGGTCAAGAAGACCCCCAAGGGCAGGGAGATAACCCCCAAGGGCAGGTCGTTCCTCGACAAGGTGAGCGGCGAACTGTCAAAGAAGTGAGCCTGTGGCCGAACAGAACGGCGACGATTACGAGAAGAAGCTCAAGAAGAGGTACGAAGCAGCAGTCAGGCATATGCAGGAGGAGCAGCAGAAGAGGGAGCTGGCAAGGAGGCTCCTCGACGACGGCGCCTATGAGCGCCTGATGAACATAAGGAACGCCAACGAGGACCTGTACAACCAGGTACTCAACCTGCTGATCTCGTTCGTGCAGTCGCAGAGGCTCTCCGGGAAGATAACCGAGAGCGAGCTGCTCTCAATACTGAGGAAGGTCACGGCCCGGCACGAGCCCACGATTTCGTTCAAGCACAAGTAAGGTGTAATGTATGTCAAAGAAGACGCGCTCTAAGAAGATGAAGCTTGGCAAGAAGCTCAAGCAGGCTAGGAGGATGCCACTGCTGGCATCCGTCAGGACGCACAGGCGCCTCCAGTCCAACAGATTCGCGAGGCACTGGCGCAGGCAGAAGCTGGACATAGGTGAGTGACATGGCAGAACGTTTGCTTACGATAAACATGCGCAGGTACCTGGTGGTGCAGCACAGGAGCAAGAGGATCAAGAAGGCCGCAGGCTACGTCAGGGACCGGGTCGCGCACTACACGAAGACAGACATTGAGAACGTAAGGCTCTCCAGGGAGCTCAACAACAGCATAGTCAAGCACTATGCCAAGAGCATGGAGCCCCTGAAGCTCAAGATAATGATGGACAAGGGCACGGCTAGCGTCGACCTGTTCAAGGTCGAGCAGCCGAAGCCCGCGAAGGCCGCAACGACTGCGCCTCAGGAGGCCAAGGGCAACACAAAGAAGGAGAAGCCCAAGGCGGAGGCGAAGGCCCCTGCGGCAAAGCAACAGAAATGATGCAAATGCGTGCCGTAAAATACCTGCTGCGCGGGAGTGATTGCGTTGGTGTGTTCTCCTCCGCGACAGACAGGCACGTCTTCGTTGGGAACGGCCTGACAGAGCACGACAGGTCCGTGCTGTCGGAGACGCTCGGCACGCGCTGCCTGCCTATCTCCCTGGGTGGCTCGAACCTTGTCGGGATATTGATGCGCGCCAACTCCAAGGGTATGCTGCTCTCCAATCTCGCCACTGAATCCGAGGTCTCATACATCAAGAAGGAGGCCCCGGAGCTGCAGGTAGGAGTGCTGCACAGCCCCCTCAATGCCATAGGCAACAACGTCATAGCGAACGACAAGGTGGCGATAATCAACTCTGAGTACTCCGAGAGGGACATGGCGGCGATACGCGATATGTTGGATGTGGAGGTCGTTAGGCACAGCATAGGTGGATTCAACACGATAGGCGCCAACAACATACTCACGAACAGGGGGTTGGTGATGAACAACCACTGCACCGATAGGGAGAAGGAGGAACTCGACGCGGCAACAGGCTTCGATTCTGTGGTCACGACGGCCAACACAGGCAGCGTAGGCATAGGCATATCAGCAGTGGCGAACTCCGGCGGTGCCGTGATAGGCGGCTCCAGCACCGGTTATGAGTTCGCGAAGATACTTGAAGGTCTCAACATAAGGTGACACGATGGCGAAATACGTGGTTTCGGGTACGATAGGCGGGAAGGCGAAGTTTAGCATGGAAGTAGATGCAAAGAGCGAGAAGCACGCTGAGAGGCTTGTTCTGTCTAAGATAGGCAGCTCCCAGGGTGCCAAGGCAACCAAGATAACTGTAGTGGAGGTAAAGAAGGGATGACCATGGCAGATACCCCGAAGGAGAGCGAGCTGGCAGGCATGCAGTACGCGCTGCAGCTCTACCAGGAGAAGTATGAGTCCATCAATACCAGCATGACGAGGCTGATGGACGAGATCTCGTCACTGCGTGGAGTGGACTCGGCGCTCTCGAGGCTGCCGGGCAGCGCCGGCAAGGGTGCCATGATCAACACGGGCATGGGTTTCATGGTCGGCGCCAGAGTAGACGAGGTATCGAAAGCCGTTGTCGCGATAGGTGGCGGCATCCTGGCCGAGAAGAGCATAAGCGAGGCGAAGGTCATAGCCGCTGACAGGATAAAGGCAAGGGACGAGGCACTCAAGAGGCTGATGAATGAGAGGAAGGAGCTCGAGCGCATGATATACGAGCTCTCGTACAGGATCCAGGAATCGACGGCATGAGCATGTTCGACGGACTCAAAAAGAAGCTATCAAGCGTCATAAAGGCCTTCTCCAGCAAGGAGGAGAAGGAGCTCGAGAGGGAGGAGAAGGCAGAGGAAAAGGCGGAGAAAGCGCAGGCACAAACCTTGCCTGCCGCCCCAGAGCCACGCGTTGGAGAGAGAAAATATGAGGCCCCGGAGCATCACGAAAGTACGGCGCATGTTGAACTCACCACGCAACAGCATACATCCAAGGAAATGAAAGCCCCTGCAGAGCACATTGCCCACGTGGAAGAACCGCAGCACCGTGAGGAGCCTCGCCCACAGCATGGTCGCCACGCAATCGAGCACCCCAAGGCGCGCGAGAGTGACATACATCTATCGGCCGTCACGAAGATAAAGGGCGCGATACTCGGGAAGGTAAAACTGAGCGACTCCGACATAGAGGGCTTCCTGGACACGCTCAGAGTGTCGATGCTCGAGTCTGACGTCGCGTATAACGACACCGAAGAGTTCCTGCAGAGATTGGAAAAGTCGCTCCGCGAATCAAAGGTCAGCGCGAAGGACATACGCTCCGAGCTGGTAAGGAGCGTGAGGGAGTCGCTGCTCGGCGTCATATCCAAGACGCAGGGCATCAACCTAGAGTCGTTCGTCGCAGGTAGGATACGGGAGGCAAACCTGCCTGTCAAGATCCTGTTCATAGGGCCGAACGGCACCGGCAAGACGACCACGATAGCGAAGGTAGCGCACATGCTCAAGCAGAAGGGGGCGAGCATCGTGATATCGGCGAGCGACACCTTCCGAGCCGCAGCGATAGAGCAGACGGAGTACCATGCGAACGCACTACATGTACCTATTATCAAGAGCGGGTACGGAGCCGATCCCGCGAGCGTCGCATTCGACGCGGTTGCCTATGCGAAGGCACACGGCATGCAGATCGTGCTCATCGACAGCGCCGGTCGCCAGGAGACAAACAGGAACCTCATAGGAGAGCTGCAGAAGATGGACAGGGTGATCAAGCCCGACATCAATATCTATGTTGGGGAGAGCACCGCTGGCAATGCGATAATAACGCAGGTCAAGGAGTTCATGAAGTCAATACGCATCGACGGCATAATACTGACGAAGCTGGATTGCGACGCGAAGGGCGGCGGCGCGATATCAATCGCAAACGAGACGGGTGTTCCTATACTTTTCCTTGGAACTGGCGAGGCGTATACCGACCTAATGCCGTACGACCCGCAGGTAATACTCGATGCCATGCTGCCGTCCTCGTGACCGTGCGAACCTATCTGCGTGTCAATGGAAGTACCCGGAAGTCCACGAGCCATTGTACGCAATGCCTGTCGGAACGCCGTTGTTGTTATTGCCGCTGTAGTCAATGGTGTCGCCGTTGAGGGGCCACCATCCTTTAAGATACTGGAGGTAGATCGGTGCACCGCCTATGCCCTCGCTGTAGAGGTACTTGACCTGGTTGGCCGTCAGTGAGGTGT
>JACWAL010000014.1 GCA_014874295.1 Microcaldota archaeon | reverse complement strand
GCGGCAGCTCCGCTGCAGTTGTAGGTACCTATCGCAAAACTGGTCGCACAGTTCCTGCCGCCGATTCCAAGTCACAGGAAAAGAACAAAAACTTTTCGTATTAGCGGAAGTGTTGGCTATTTAAATTTTCAACATCCTCTAGGGGATAAAAGCCCAGGCTGACCCTGACGAGAAGAGGCAGTTGTCGAGGAGCCGAGAACATACCCCGCAATCGCGGTTGCCATAGAAAGTAGCCGCCCCCCCATTAAAGTGCCAAAATCAAAAAGAATACAAGGGCGCCAGGCATTGTAACCCCAAACAGGGGCGGCAGGCCTGGAACCTCCTCCGATGTCCAAGATCATTCTCTCCGCACAAGCTCTTCTGTGTTTCTCTCGTCTATATGGTACACATAGAACGTCCCGCCGACATCAGCGAGGAGGATGAACCCCCTCTCCCAAACTTCCCATCGCGAGAAGGCGTACTGCAGGTGTCTTGTCATCGCTTCCTGATTGAGATCCTTGACGGAGAGCAGCGCGGAGACGAGCTCTGCGTCCCATCCCACATCCTTTGACACGCGCCATGTCACAGAGCCGAGCTTGAGTCTCATCCTCTCCTTGGCGGCTTCTAGTGCGGCATTCACCGCCGTACTTGCCATTGCTCTAGATTTCGCCCATTTCGCATACCTTTCAGCATCTTCCGCCGCGGCGGATTCCGCAGCTAGGAAGGCGGCCCTCGCTGCTGTTTGGGCACCAAACCTGGAAGCGACCCTCGCTGCAAGCCCTGCTGCAACTCTTAATTCGGCCTCCGTGCTTCCATGAAAGACCTCCCACTCCTCCATAGGCTTCCTGCCTGGATAAAAAAGCCTCATCTTGGCCACAGATTCCGCAAATGATTCCGGGGTTTCGATCGCTATGCGTTGTTGGAACCTGCCCATCTCCCTAGTTTCCATGTTAAGACTATATGCGTCTTCAAAGGTTTTTATCCCAATGCATCAGAAACAGTATCCGCAATTAGGCGATTCTTGATTTTACCTCCTACGCATCCTCATGAAGTACCACGATTCTATCACCGAGACGAAGAATTCGTCGACGTACTCCAGGAACCCCACGTTGTACTTGAACCTCGCTATGTATATCCTCTGCGTGTACCTCTTCATCCACCATGCGAGCCTTCCCTTCATCCAGAAGCCCCCGAACTCCAGTATGCCCATGCCCTTGCAGAGCGATATCAGCGTCGGAAACCTCCTTGGGTCATATATCACTTTCTTGTCATGCCTCCCGGTTATCTCGTAGAGCAGGTTCTCCGTTACATATTCCGCCTGCTCGCCAGCCCGCAATGCGGTCAGTATCGGGAACGCCTCGAATATCTTGCAGTAGCTGCAGTCCCCTATCGAGAACACACTCTCGTCCGTGACCAGTTGCAGATAGCTGTTCAGTATCAGCCCGTACTTAGGGTTCAGGCAGGCCTCGCCCGCCTGCTCGACCACGCCAGAGGGCTTAATGCCGGCGCACCACACGATAGTGCCAGCGTCTATGGCAGTACCATCGTCCAGCAGCACCCTGCCCCTCTGCACCTCAGTCACGGCGCGCCCCAGCATCAGCCTTATACCCTGCTTCTGGAAGTACCGGTCGACGAACTCACCAACCTCTTCGCTGAAGGTCGGGTGCAGGATCTTACCATGGTCCACGAGCACGAGTTCGCACTTCCCCCACGGTATATCATTCTCCCAGCACAGCCTATCTGCCAGGTCCTTCATCTTCGTCACGAGCTCCACGCCGGTAAGTCCTCCCCCTATCACAGTTATCCTGAGGGCGGAATCATCAATTGCGTTCGGTGTCTCTCCCTTCTGCGAGCGGAACATCTCGGTCACGTGATCCCTCAGCTCCTTCGCATCTGCGAGCGACTTGAACTCAAATGAGTTTTGCTTCGCGCCCTTTATCCCGTAGTACGCGGATTCAGAGCCGAGTGACACTATCAGGTAATCATACTTTATGTCGCCCTTGTCTGTCACCACAGTCTTGCCCTTCAGGTCTACCGACTTGATCTCTGCCTTCACAAATGCCGACTTTATCCGCCTGAACAGCTTTGCATACTGGATAGTTATGTCTCTCTCCCTCACACTGCCCTCAACCAAGTCTGGGAGGCTCGGCAGGTACGTGAATGTGTCATTCTTGTCGATGGCAGTGATGTCCACGCTATCCTTCAGCATCCTTTTCAGATTGTATGCCGCCTCTATGCCACCGAAACCGCAGCCAGCTATCACAACTCGCGTCGCCATGAGTGCAAGTGGTCCTAGAAGTTTAATAAACCTTGACTCTGGTAAAGAGGACGGCCTTCAGTGCCTTTTCCTCCTCTCCCGCGCACCTTTTCGCATCTCCGGTATAGTGAACCTGTTCCAGATCAGCTTGTACAACTTCAGCCTGTCTGGAAGCTCGTTCAGGTACGGTATGTATGGCAGCATGAGGAACACGATGAAGGCCGCGAGCGCCGCACTGCTATCCTGCAAGTCCGTGCCGTTCGGGAAGGCAATCTCGAGCAGGTTGTACGGCGCCACCCACCACGTACCTATCGGCCATATGCCCTCCCCTGCCTTCACCATACCATACTGGTCCACCTGCAGGCCGGTTGCCGTGGCCCTGGCGTCCATCAGCCCAGTGTCCGAGAGCAGTCTGAGCTGGTATGTCTGGTCGAACTGGCTTCCCTGCTCATCGAGCAGGACCGAATCGTATGCGCCGCTTCTTGCCATGAGAATTAGGGCACTAACCATTGCTATGACCGGGTTGCGCTGCGACGCAGAAGTGTTGATACCGCCGCCGCCATTGAAGTAGCTGTATGCAGCGGAGATATCGGAGCTTTGCAGCCTCCTCCCCTCACTGTAGAACCTTGCCTCCTCGTTCGCCGTGCGGCTGAGCGTGATGTAGCTATCATAAGGCACGTTCACGAACACGTTCGCGGTGTCGAACCCATAAGGGTCGATCGTATCGAGGTAGGTGGCGGTACCTGAAGAGTGGTTCAACTCCTGCACCAACGTCATCGCGAGCACTGACGAATTCGTTTCCGCGACCCTTTGTATTGTCATCGGCGCCAGGTACGGTGCCCTGAAGAGAAGTGCGAACACGAGTATTGCGGCGACGACCATGCCCCCACGCATGTAGAGCTTTCTGTGATCCGCCTCAACCATCGTGTAGGGTATGTCACTCCTATAGGGCTTGGATATGCCCTTGAGCTTGACCAGCCAGTAGTGCGCGAATATGAGACCGAACAGCAGTATAGGTATGAGCGCGATGTGCCACCCGTACAACGCGCCGTAGTTAAGCGGATTTACCCAGTAACCCAGCCCCAGCCCATTCCAGAGGTCTGCTCCCGATAGGCTGTTCCACTGTGACACGAAGTCCCCACGCAGCCCCAGCCCGAATGCAGCCTCGAGCATCGCCAGCAGCAGTATCACAGATCCGAGTATCCAGACCAGCTTCTTCGACCTATAAGCTGAGGTGGAGAACACGACGAACAGATGCCATATGAGGAGGACGAAGAACGCCTCCGCAGCCCAGTAGTGTACGCTCCTCACAAAAACCCCTGCCGCTGTGGCATCCCACCAGAACGGCCCAAATATCACCATCACTATGCCTGTGACCACCAGCACGACAAGCGTGATAAGGAGCAGGAACCCAAGCGAGTAGAACACAGTGTTGCCGTACGACGGCACTTCACGTATGTACATGCTCTGTACTAACCTCCTGAATTCTGAGATTAGGGACTCTCTGGGCTGGCTGCTTCTATCCTTCTCCTTCCATGCCCTTGCCCCAACAGTGACTACCAAACCATCTCGCACCTTCTGGATGCATACTCCGTATGAGAACTCTATACTTAAAAATACTTATGCCAGCCCATCGCATGCTGTCCAGTAGCGTATTTCCAAAAAGTAATCCATGTTCGCATATAGGAATAAAAAAGGTGCTTTTGATAGTTCAATGAACTTCTGTGACAATCATGATGCCCCTGCTTCAGGTGGAAAGCCTGGCCATAACATCGGTCACTTTCGTACTCAGCGCTGTCCTGACACTATTCCTGTTTGTGTCGTACCGCCGTCGCAGGAAGTCAAATGTGATGTTCTGGAGCCTCGGAATGACGGCGTTCACGGCAGGTATATTCCTGGAGATACTCTTCGCGGCTTCAGTGTATTCCATTGCATCGGTAGATACCTACCTGTTCATAGTCGCGCTGCTCGTAGAGCTGCTTGCACTGGGGTCGATGGAACTGCTCTCTTCCAAGGCAAAGAAGCGCGCCTACTACACCTTCTGCATTGCATCGAGTGCTTTCCTTGCCTATGCGCTGGCGGCAACGGGCAATGTGAACATAGTGCAGGATTATGTCGCGCTCGGGAACCCCTCGCCGCTCGTGATAATAGCATCGTCAGTGATAACCTTCCCTGCGTCGGTCATCCTCGTCTGGGTCGCGTTGCTTTCCTACATCAAGACAAGGAACGCAAAGATACTCAGCATAGTCGCTGGAGTAATTGTGGTGGTAATAGCAGGCACGCTCTACATAGCTGCGTTCCCAGCACTCCTTTACATCGCGGAGTTCGTCGGCATACTGCTTCTGTGGATTGGCTTCTACCCAAGGCCAAGGTGAGGGCTATAGGGCCATCCACCGTGGCGCTCCCTTTTTCCCTCGTGAACCTCTTCGGCGCGGTCATATACCCACACAATTTCGGCATGATGGACATAGCCTCCTATGCAGCAACATCGCAGCTCGCCTATCCCGCGCTGCTCATAACGTTCATCGGTGGACCAATCGTCGCTGCGTCGCTCGCGCTGCTCGTGTACCTGAATCACGTGAAGAAGGGAGGGACGAAGCTCTATTGAAGCTATTTAGCCTTTCTTGCAGAATCAGTCAATGGATGGTTCAATGGGCAAGGCCGCGACGTTCGTGGGGCTGATAATAGTTGCCGTGTTTATCTACCTCTTGGTGACGAACCAGTCATTCGTGAACTACGTGTCAAGAGCATTGCACACTGGCAATCCAATAAGCCAGCTGCCCATTAGCGTGGGCGACATCTCGCAACTGCTAAACGCGACAAGCTCGATGAACCAGAGTCAGTTCCTGAACTGGGCACAACAGGGGACCGGTGTAATCAACCCTGTAATAAGCAAGATAAGAAGCATAACGAACAGCACGACATTCAAGTCCGCCCTTGGGATAGTGTGGACCGAGATAGAGGCTTTTAAGAGCGGCTCCACCATAAGCAAGATTACCGCCGCAATAAATCAATTCATAAACAGCACGAAGGGCTGATTTATACTCTGTGATGACTCGAGGTATTTCTGATCAGTGATGAAAGAGAGAGTCTCTGAGAGTGTTTGCATGACAGAAAAACTGTACTGGGGGGACTCGTACCTCAAGGAGTTCTCCGCCACCGTGATTGGGACGCGCATGCTGCAGGATGGGAGAGTTGCCGTGCTGCTCGACAAAACCGCATTCTACCCAACAAGCGGAGGGCAGCCCAGCGACACCGGGACGATGTCATACGACGGGCGCACGGTCAGCATCGTGGATGTGTTCAAGGAGAGCAACGACGTGTTCCACACTGTCGATTCCGCGGAGGGCATGAAGGTGGGCGATGCGGTGGAGTGCAAAATCGACTGGGAGAGGAGGTACGGCCACATGCGCCACCACACTGCGCTCCATATAATAGACGGCGTCGTGCAGAAGCGCCACAGCGGTAGGATAACTGGTAGCCAGATATACGCCGACAGGGCACGCATGGACTTCGACATCGCGGGAATGAACAGGGAGATGATGCAGGAAATCATAGAGGAGGCCCAGAGGGTAGTCGACGAGGACCACAGTGTTGCCGTAAAGTTCCTCACGAAGGATGAGGCGATGGCGATACCTGACCTCTCGAGAACCGGTCCCGGAAACGAGCTGCTCGCCGGTCTCGAGAAGGTGCGCGTCGTCGACATAGTGGGGTTCGACATGCAGCTTGACGGGGGAACGCATGTTGCGTCAACGAAGGAGGTCGGAAAGATAGTGTTGAAGGAATACAAGAATAACGGCGCGCACAACAAGCGCGTCTACATAACGCTGCAACTATAGCTTCTCAGTTTCGCTGTCGACCTTCTTGTGCTCGTACAGGAACACTGCCTTCTTGAGCGCCTTGAGCGAGAGCGTCGCGCATTTCAGCCTTACGGGACCAGGGTCTATGCCTATTATCTCCTTCAGCTTCTCGAAATTCATGCTCTCTATTTCTGAGAGCTTCTTGCCCTTTATCTCATCTGTCAGCATGCTCGCTGAGGCGATGCTTATCGCACAGCCCGTCCCGTCGAACTTGACGTCCTCGACCTTTCCGCCCCTGACTTTCAGGTAAAGTGTCAGGTCATCCCCGCAAACGGGATTGAACTCGTGGAACTTCGCGTCCGCGCCGCTTATCTTGCCCTTGTTATGCGGGTGTTCGTAGTTAGAGATCAGCTCGTCAGCATAGTCCATCAGCACACCTTGAATACCTTTTTCACCTTCTCGATTGCGTCCACAGCTTTGTCTATCTCTTCCTTGGTGTTGTACGCGTAGAAGCTCATCCTCGCGAGGGAATCCCTCTTTAGCACCTCCCTCACAAGCGGCATCGCGCAGTGGTGTCCTGCCCTTATCGCTATCCCATTGTCGTTGAAGACCTGCGCTATGTCATGGGCGTGCACCCCGCCAACTGAGAACGCCACGAGCCCAACCCTCTTGTCTACGTACTTTAGGTCAGGTCCGAACGTACTGACCCCCTCAATCTCGCCGAGCCGCTTAAGCGCGTACTCGGTGAGCGACTTCTCGTGCCTGTCTATTGCAGCGAGTCCCAGGCCGTTCAGATAGTCGATTGCGGCGCCGAATGCGATCCCCCCTTCTATGTTCGATGTACCCGCCTCGAACTTCCATGGCAGTCCATTCCATGTGTGGGACTTCAGAGTCACCGTCATTATCATGTCCCCGCCACCGAACAGCGGTTCCATCTTATCAAGCATGTCACTTTTGGCGTACATCACACCCAGCCCAGTAGGGCCAAACATCTTGTGCGCTGAAAACGCAAGGAAGTCACAGTCGATGTCCTTTACGTCTACCTTCATGTGCGGGATGGACTGCGCCCCGTCCACTATGACGGCCGCGCCGTGACTGTGGGCATCCTTGGCTATGACCTTCACGTCATTTATCGTTCCCAGAACGTTCGACGCCTGCGTTATCGATACAATCACTGGCCCTTTCTCCATGCACTCCGAGAGGCTATTGCGGTCAAGCATCCCTGTTTTCACATCAACCTTTATGTAATCTAGTGTCGCATTGTTCCTGTTCGCGAGCAGTTGCCATGGCACTATGTTGCTGTGGTGCTCCATCTCGGTTATTAATATATGATCGCCCTTCCTGACGTTCTGCGCCGCGTAGGTCAAGGCAACGAGGTTCAACGATTCCGTTGCGTTCCTGGTGTAAACTATGTTCTCGATGCCGTCGGCGTTTATCAGCCTTGCAGCCTTTTCCTTCGACTGTATATAGGCCTCTGTGGCCTTTTCTGAGAGCTCGTAGATACCCCTGTGTATGTTGGCATTGTACCTTACATAGTAATCGCGTATCGCCTCTATTACCACCTTCGGCTTCTGGGACGTGGCGGCGCTGTCGAGATAGACAAGCTGCTTCCCTGCCATCTTTGTTTGCAGTATCGGGAAATCCGCCCTTATAGCTTCAACGTTAAACGGCATGCATTATCATCTATGATCGAAGGATTCATAACCCTCCTTCTCCAGCTTCTCTATTAGCTCCTTGCTGCCGTCCGCCACTATCTTGCCGTTCACCATGATGTGCACATGCTGCGGATGCATGTACGAAAGTATGCGGTTGTAATGGGTTATGACCAGCATACCTACACCCGTCTCCTCGATTGCCTTGTTTATGTTCTCCGCAACGACCTTGATTGCGTCTATGTCGAGCCCGGAGTCGGGCTCGTCGAGTATCGCAATTTTAGGCCTCTGGAGTATCATCTGGAGTATCTCTGCCTTTTTCTTCTCGCCCCCCGATAGGCCTTTGTTGAGCGCCCTGCCTATTATGCTGTCATCCATCTTGAGCTCGCCTGACCAGACCTTTATGTCCTTCATCAGCTCCTTCATGTTCGCCTGGCTCTGCGATACGGCTTCCTTGGACGCGCGCAGGAAGTTGACGAACCCCACACCTTCAATCTCGACGGGATACTGGAATCCGAGGAACAGGCCGAGTGCCGCGCGTTTGTCTGTCGTAAGCCCGAGTATGCTCTTCCCGTCCACAAGCACGTCGCCCTGCGTCACCTTCACGCTCGGGTAGCCGAATATTGTCTTTGCAAGAGTAGTCTTTCCGGACCCGTTCGGTCCCATGATGACGTGCACCTCTCCCTCCTTCATCGAAAGGTTCGCACCTTTTATTATTGCCTTTCCGTCGATGCCCGCATACAGGTCCTTTATCTCGAGTTTCATACTATTCACCTACTTCTCAGTCCTGTACTTATAATGCTGCTCTATTCCAGCTTCCCTACTACCTTCCCAGATAACATTCTCGGCATTGAGCTTCGGCAGTTCGCCGAACTCCCCATTGCTCCTTATCTTGCCGCTTATGACAGAGGACACGACCTCCTTGACAAGCCCGCTTCTTATACCACTTATAGGCCCCGAGAAGAACCCCAATACCATTAGTCTCTTTGCGGTCTCGGCGCTTATGCCTCTGCTCGTGAGGTAGAACATCGAATCCTGGTCTATCGGCCCGATAGCAGAGGAGTGCGTTGCCTTCACCGCGTTCTCCCCTATCGACATTGAAGGTATTGAGTTTATCTTCGCCATGCCGTCTAGCAGCAGCCCCTTCTCCTCGACGAACGACCTTGCGTCCTTCGAGCCATTAGTTATCACCGCGAATCCCTTGAGGTAACACGTCGATTCCTGCATCGCCACCGCCGCGGAGGAGAGTCTTGCCTCGCTTCCTCCTGCGGCATTCACCACATAGGTATTGAGGTCGAACTTCTGCCTCTTCGAGCTGATCGCAAGCTCACCAACCCTTACCATGCTCTCACGGCCTGAGGCCTCTATCGAGTTGCGCGCCCTGACGGCATTTCCGCCAGTGTATATGAAATTGATCGTTGACGAGCCCCCTTCACTTGTGGTGCCCTTCGTGTGCTCGAGGACAGTGGTGTTGGCGTTCTCGTTGTGGAGCACGCTTATATCGCACGCTGCGCCTTCCTGCAGCCTCAACTCCCTAACCGTGCCGGAGAAGCAGGGCTTGGCGCAGTCCGAAGCGTGCCATTCGAACAGGCCAAGCCTCGCATTCTTGCCGAGGTTCACGAACACCTGCATCGGCAGAGAGCCTCCCACGACCGCGAAAAGCACCTTGAGGTCGGCCGACATGCCATCCTTTATGTCTATGACCAGTGCCTGCTTCGCAGTGGCGTGCAACATCGCAACGTATTTGTCATCGCCACTCCTGAACAGCTTGTTGGAGATTGCCTTCCCATACTCGTTGTCGCCGAACTTCACGAGCCTTATGGCAGGATTGCCATCCTTCACTATACAGCCACTTTCCCAGACTGTGGCGTCGAAGCTCATTCCAGTGTTTTCCCGCAGCTCTTCGTAGAATTTCCTTACCTTGTCCTCTTTCCCGTCTGACCTGCCGCTTCCATACTTATCGATGTCCAGGCCAAGCGGTGCGAACCTGCGTATGTAGAGGCTGTCGCCTTCCTCAGGAAGCCTATGGTACTCGTTGAGCGCTTCTTCTACGAACTTGCTTTGGTCTATCAAAGATACCACTACCCTACAGAATTAGAGGTGTCAAGCTTGATAAGCCTCTTGAGCTCGATTGAGTACTCAAGCGGCAGTGCCTTGGCGAGGGGCTCTATGAACCCCAGCACGATTGTCGCCATCGCTTCCTCTTCACTGAGACCCCTTGACATCAGGTAAAAGAGCTCGTCCTCACCTATCTTGCCGACCGTGGCCTCATGCGTTATCGTCGCATCGTCGCGTTGTACGTCCATGTACGGGTAAGTATTCGTCACGGAGTTCTCGTCCAGGAGAAGAGCGTCACATCTTACGGCCGATTTCACATTAGAAGCATTCTTGGCAACATGTATTAGTCCTCTATATGTTGTTATGCCACTGCCCTTCGACACACTCTTCGAAATTATACTCGATGTTGTATCGGGAGCAAGGTGCAACATCTTACCCCCAGAATCCTGTACTTGCTTTTCACCAGCAACTGCGATGGAGACTATATCACCCTTGGCACCACGCTCTTTAAGGTATACTGAAGGGTACTTCATATTTGTTGCACTGCCGATATTCCCGTCAAACCACTCAACATGTGCACTCTCATATGCAAATGCACGCTGCGTTACTAGGTTATAAACATTCTTCGACCAGTTCTGTATCGTTACATAGCGGATGTGCGCATGTTTGTGAGCAACCAACTCCACAACTGCCGAATGCAATGATGAACTTACATATATTGGTGCTGTGCAGTTGTGTACTGCAAACCCTTTAACCAAGTACGATTCATCTCTGGCTACACTGAAATTGTATACATCTCCGTCAAAATAATATCTTTTTATATGTTTTATCGGCACGAAGAACTGATTCCCCCTCCCCCTAACCTCACCCATCTCCCTCCCTTCTGCATATTCTATTATATATTGATCCCTCCTCATTATTTTTCTACCAAATATAAAATCGATCGAACCACGCCTCAAATTCAAATTTGAGAAGATCCCTGCTCTAGCCAAAATCTCTTGTATCTGGTACGCAAGCAACCTGCTGGCAGTCGAAGCTCTCAACATCTTTTTACCATTCCTCTCATGTACGCTTCCATTCCCCTCCCAGTAAGCATCAATCAATATTTTCTGCTTTTGCGGAGGCAGCCTCATTATCTTCTGAGACAAGAGCTTTAATTCGGCGCCCCGCCCACAATGATTATCACATAAATCTATCAATTCTTTGTCATATGACGTGACAGTATAATATCCCCTTTTTGATTTGTACATGCTTGCCTTCCACCCCTTCTCGTGTATCCATGTATTTAGTTTTGTAGCGAGCTCTGCCTCCTTTTTACTTTTCCCAAAACTAAATGCGACACTTTTGATCCCTCCAAGTGCCCTATTTGAGCTTACCGACCCCTCAGCAAGGTAAAGACCTAAAATTTTAAGCGTTATATCATCGAATTCTTGGCTTTGTTCACTTAATGTTGGCGCTACATAAACAATAAAGTCCCCTTCCCTTAAGTCATCAGCCCTAACAAATTTAGGTTCTGCCTTGAGCAGGGCAAGAGTTGATACTTCAGGGTTCCAACTCTTTCTTGGCCTTCTCTTGGTTAACACAGTATTGCGTTTTATACACAAGACGGGGTGCTCTCCTGTGAGCTTGAACCCATTAGCCTTTGATAAAGGTAGTATCTCTAACATCATGCCGCTGTGGTGGTGTACAAATTTCTTCTGAATTTTATGAAACTTACCAGTATGTGTTTGGACCATCTCTCCTTCTTTTACTTCAGCGATTCTCTGCAGAGAATCTCCTTTGTTTATAAGTTCATCCGCCGGCAGGCAGCCTTCTATATATGTGACATCTGCTCCCTCGTCCGCTATTATAAGCGTGCGCTCGAACTGTCCTGCCTTCTCCGCATTTATCCTGAAGTAAGCTTGCAATGGCATCGTGAGCTTGATGCCTTTTGGCACATAAATGAATGACCCACCCGACCATACTGCGGTATTGAGCGCGGCAAACTTGTTATCTGTTGGAGGTATTATCTCCCCAAAGTACTTCTTCATGAGCCCAGGATACTTCTGCACTGCCGTGTCAGTGTCGGTGAATATGACACCCTGCCTTTCAAGGTCCTCGCGAACGTTATGATAGACAACCTCAGAGTCGTACTGTGCCTCTGCACCGGCGAAGAACTTCCTCTCCGCTTCTGGTATGCCGAGCTTGTCGAACGTCTTCTTTATCTCCTCAGGTACGGAGTCCCAGCTGCTACTCTTATTGTCTGTAGGTCTCAGGTAGTAATATATGTCATCGAAGTTTATGCCGCTCAGGTCTGCACCCCAAGTGGGCATCGGTTTGCTCTTGAATATCCTGTAGCCGGTCAGCCTCTTCTCGAGCATCCAGCTTGGTTCGCTCTTTATCCTTGAGATCTCCCTGACTATATCTTCGGAAAGGCCCTTCTTCGTCTTGAACTTGTAGTCTATCTTGTCGCTGAAGCCGTACTTCTCGCGGTACTCATTGCTGGTCTGACCTACGAATTGCTCTCCGATAACTGCCATAAGAATCAACAACCTTCAGTTAATAACTGCCCTTCCGTCCGTATTTAAAGGTTGTGCTGCAAAAACCACCAGTACCTACAAATTCTGACAGATGCTTTGTATGACGTCACAGGCCAGCAAAAATTCTGATCAATGCCATAGCCCCCTATGTGGTTGTGCACCTTAAAGCCCCACCATCTCTCCAAGCACATTGAATAAAAGCCCCTCTTTTACTTCAAGGCCTCTTCTAAGATGGTGCAGCAGCATGTCTGAGAAAGGAAGGTCCGCAGCAGGATGTTTCTCATCCACAATCTGATCGACAATTATATTATGATCTGCCTCAGAAAGACCTTGCACCATACTGAACAAGTCTCTATGGAAACTGCCAAATCTGGCCAAGAGCCTGACTTCATCCAGGTGCATTAATTTTGGGAAAACTTCGACGGCTTCGTTTAGCAGACCTGGGAGGTTCTTTACTATGCTCTGCTCACGTATCAGGCTGCCTCTTACTATGTCCCTATGGGAATCTAGGGTTAATTGCAACGCAGTTTCGATATTCCCACACTTAAACTGTCGGACAGCGGTGTGCGCCTTCTCAAGACTGGACTTCATCAGTGAGGCCGGGGAATCATCCTCTGATGCGTCCAATGTGTAGATTATCGGCATCGGCTTAAGGTCAATTAAGAAACCCATTTCGGCTACAGTAAATTCCCACGCCCCTGCATATGCGAGGGAAGAAAAATTCTCTGTATCCTGTTCTGGCTCCACTCTAAGAAGCATTCTTCTGAAAGAAGGGTCCTTGGATGCTTTGTTGCATTGGTTGTTGAGCCGGCGTTCATAGGCCTGCCGCTCTGAGATAAGGAGGCCGGCGGATTCTGGAGAATAGACATGCGGCTTGAAGGCATTAAAAAGAGGAATAACGTTCCTAATAAAAATGTCTCCTTTATCGTGGTCTCCGAACGAAAACAGTATGTGGAGCTTCTGTTGCCTTCGGTTGTTCGCTGCCGACTTTTCCATAATGGAGTCAATATGTAGGAAATATAAATAGATGGAGCCAATATAACGTCGCAAAACCGCAAATGTATATAAACCTTCTCAGCGAATCCAGAGCGTGATTCTGTGGAGTTTTACTTCTACAGTCTTATAGCTGGGGTAATAGCGCTCCTGTTTTCGTTCGGCTTCGCGTACAGCGTGCTGAGAAAACCGGAGGGCAACAAGAAGATGCAGGAGGTTTCGCAGGCGATAAAGCTCGGCGCGAAGGGATATCTATCGCGCCAGCTCAAGGTCATAGCGGCATTTGTGGTAGTGCTTGCAATTGCTTTCGTATTCCTGCCGAACGGCGTCGACATATCGATTGCGTTTGTAGTGGGGGCCGTCACGGCTTATCTCACTGCCTACCTCGGCATGAATGTCGCAGTAAGGGCGAACATTCGCACCACAAAGAGCGCGGAGGATGGCGTTCACAAGGCCTTCTCTACGGCCGTTCATGGTGGGGCCGTCACTGGCTTCGCCGCTGTTGGTTTCAGCCTGATAGGCGTTAGCCTGCTGCTGCTCTACTTAGGCACATCAAACGTGCTGCTGCTCATAGGGTTTGGTTTCGGTGCCTCGATAGTCTCACTCTTCGCGAGGGTGGGCGGCGGAATCTACACCAAGGCAGCAGATGTCGGCGCCGACCTTGTCGGCAAGACCGAGCTTAATCTGCCTGAGGACGACCCGAGGAACCCCGCGGTCATAGCAGACCTCGTTGGGGACAACGTTGGCGACTGTGCTGGCATGGCCGCCGATGTCTATGAGAGCTATTCCGTTACGATAGTCGCAGCGCTGCTCATAGCTGTGGGGAGTGCAGCTGCCGGTGCCGCAACGTCATTGCTGGCCTACCCGATGTACGTGCTTTCAATAGGCGTCGCAAGCAGCATAATCGCAATGCTTTTCACCAGGACAAGGAAGCAGAACATGTCCGTGGCGCTCTACAAGGGCATTGGCTCCGCGGTGATAATAGCCGCACTGCTCGACTTAGCGCTCACGTACTTCACCGGCATGCCAATAGGTTACTTTGCTGCGGTGCTTGCGGGACTGGTGCTTACGATCGCGCTATTCTGGATAACTGACTACTTTACAGGTTCTATAAGCAAGCCCGTGATCAAGATTGCTACTGCAGCGAAGGGAGGCGCGGGCACCGACGTGATCATGGGTCTTTCAGTGGGCCTAAAGAGCACATGGCCGTCCGTCCTTGCTGTAGTATTGGCGATATTCGTCAGCTACGAGAGCGCCGGCCTTTACGGAATAGGCATAGCTGCCGTCGGGATGCTTTCACTGACAGCCACGATACTCACTATAGACTCGTTCGGCCCGATAACTGACAACGCGGGAGGCATAGCCGAGATGGGAGGGGCGCCAGCCAGCGTTAGGTCGGCGACCGACAAGCTCGACGCGCTAGGTAACACGACAAAGGCGACGACGAAGGGCTTCGCCATAGGGGGGGCGGCGCTTTCCGCCACGGCCCTGTTCGTCGCGTTCGCGCAGGCAGTCGGCATAACATCGCTCGACGCGCTGAACCCGCTCATCACCATCGGTATATTCATAGGCGCGCTGCTGCCGTTCCTGTTCTCGTCATTCCTGATGGAGGCGGTAGGACATGCGGCCAACCTCATGGTTGATGAAGTTAGACGGCAGGTCAAGACAATAAAGGGCATGCTGACTGGCAAAGCGAAACCAGATTATGCCAAGGCGGTCGACATCGCCACGGTCAACGCCATAAAGGCGCTGATAGTGCCCGAGCTTATTGCCATACTCGTCCCGATAGCAGTGGGGCTGGTGCTCGGCAAGGCGGCACTCGGGGGCCTGCTCGTTGGCATGATACCTGCCAGCTTCGTGCTCGCGCTCTTCATGGCCAACGCTGGGGCGGCGATGGACAACGCGAAGAAGTACATCGAGTCCGGTAAGTTCGGCGGCAAGGGCAGTGACACACACAAGGCAGCCGTAGTCGGAGACACGCTCGGCGATCCCCTCAAGGACACTGCCGGTCCGGCACTGAACTCGATGATAAAGGTGGTGAGTACCATATCTATACTGCTCGCCCCGGTGTTCGTCGCGTTCGCATTGCTGTGACGTCGTGGAGCACATAGACGATAGTGGAGGAGCATAGCAATGCTTTTATATCAGGAAAGCGGCAGCTCTGCACGTGATAACGTGCGGGCAGAGGCTGTAGTATACGCTCCGGCAGATGCGTCATTCGGCCAAAGGATGGTCAAGGGTATAGCGTCTGCATGCCCCGGCGCTGCCGAGTATTTCAGGGAGGGACAATCTTTCCCTGGGGTGGGCGAGGCACTGTCTTCCCAGGCGGAATGGAGAAGGCTCCAGAAGACGGACAAGGTCTTTTCAGTGCCATCTTGCCCAGACCTGCTGATCCGTCGCAACATACAAAGCCCGTTCAGGCGCAATGGCAGCTTCGTGACGATATCAGTCGATGAGATCGAACTCCTCGCCGAAACCAGGAAGTATTATGATGACTTCAGCAATGCAGTGGTATCCGTACCAAAATTTGCATTCGTTGCGCACTGCAGGTCCCAGACGGAGAACCCACAGGCGCTCACTGTGGTCGAGAGGGTACATGGAACAACCTCATACGATTTCCAGATATCTCCAGATTGCCTGAAGCTCTTCTGCATGCTGGAGCAGGCAATGGCGCGCGCATTGGAATACCAGGAAGAGATGGCAATGCGCGGAGCAAAATTCCCATTTGACGTCCATCCTCTCCAGTTCATGTACGGCTCCACAAAAAGCGATTTCCATAAAAGGCTGTACTTTATCGATGTGGAGGACAGGCACGCGCAGCTCGATGTGTCTACATGGAAGCTGACATTCAACTACGAAAAGGAGGGATCCGGCACGGCCTTCATGCAGATGCCATTTGCATTCTTCTTCCAAACCACATTCGAAAAATACTATGACGCGGTCAGCCAGATAAAGTCCGCAACCGGTTGCGCCCCCAAGACAATTGCGGGCAAGCTGATAGAGTTCAGCGACAAATACGGCCCGATGTACGCTGGTTCATTAGAGGAGACTGTCGGCAGCAAGGAGCGTGCCACCATATTCATGAACCTTCATTCCAGAAGAAGGGCAATCCTGGAGGCGCTTCGCAGGGAGTGACTTGACATAGTGTCATCTCTGCGCCGCCGTTCAGTCTACGTTAACGTTTATTAATTCGCCGTCTATAATATCTCTGAAATAACAGCGGTAGATGCGTTTGCCACTCAACGAGTCAAAGTTCATAGAGAGCGAGGTCACCTTCAGGAACCTAAGGTTTTCGAGCGAGGCTGCAGAGACCCGCCGCTCAATAGTCAGATGGCTCGCCCTCTCTCTAGGGGTCATAAACCCAGGGGAGAGTAGGCAGACTGCCGTCTCCGTGCTCGACGCCATCCTGCACTTCCAGTTTTCCGAGAAAAAGGACCCGAACGTCGAGGAACTGTCGCAATACATAGAAAAGAACTGGTCGTCGATCAACGAGAAGACACTAAGGTACCATCTTCTACAGCTAAAGAAGGCCAATATAGTCGAAAGCGGGAGCGGAAAATACTCGCTCACATGGCCGGACGTCGGCAACAGGTATAGCGAGCAGGTCTGGGTAGACTGGTACTTCGACTCCGTAACGAAGCCGCTGAAGGAGCGCGTCTCGCTCGTGCTCAAGGAGCTCAACCACAGGTAGTCTGATGAACAAGAATCTAATATTCTATGCGTGCATCGCCATCGCCATAGCTGTGGTGGCATATGCGGCGGTGTCGCTGCTCGCCAATCAGGAGCGCAGCATATCGCTGGTGCTTGCCCATACCACGACGACGGGCCTGTTCCCCTACAATACGACGAGGTTCTTCATAATAGTGAACAACACTGGGAACAACTACATCTCCGGTCTGCTCGTTGGGTTCTACGTCAACGACCAGGTATATCACAGTTACAACGTTTCAATACCGCAGGGCAAGGCGGCCACGATACCGGTTAACTTCACCTATCCTGTAGCTGGAAACTACTCGTTCGAAGCCGTGGTCGATCCGGGTAGGCTGTCTCGCCTATCTGACTACAATGCTACCCATGTGCTGATGTACGTCAGGATAAGTGACGCGTCCAAGCCGGACCCTTTCTCTTCGATACCATCGAACGGCATTGAATCGTCGTACTCTTTCAATTTTCCGGGCTCGTCGGTCGGCGCGGCATCTCTAATGTACAGTTCGTATGACACGGTTCCCGCGAATTGGGTGTTCTCTCCGATGCACGGCATGCTCTACGGGCTGTCGAGGAACCTCTATAGTACTTTTAACGCGACATATGGTGCAGTCGCGAATTACAGTGACGGTTCCAGTGCCGTATCTGTTTGGTTGCAGGGCGTCTTCAGCGAGTCATCCCTGCTCAGCATAATACGCAGCTATGGATTCAGGGAGGTAGATTCAGTGTCGCATGAAATGTTCTACATGTCTGGTGACTCGACCCTCTGCGTGTCTTACTCGAAGGGGTGGACGAAGCTCGTATCATACACCTCGAGCGCGGCAACATGCGGCTCTATGCCTGCAGATACGGTGTCCGCCAATGTCCCGCAATCCTATTCAACAGCATTCCGACCCAACAGCCCGATAATGGCCTACACTGGCAATTTCCTTTACACCAATTCGACCGTGCTGGCGACGCAGTATGGCATTGGCAACAGCTCAAAGTACACTGCCACTTGGTTCGCTGTGGCCAACGGCCTCTTCGTAAGCTATGTGAATGAGAGTGCATCGAACTTGCTGTCAAACACCGTATGCTATGGCCTGCTGTCTAACGGGACCGTCTGCTCCGAATATATATTCCCGAAGGTGAACACGAGCACGACGAGGTCATCGTCCCTCATACTTTCAAGGGAGATAGTTGGGAACTACTTGCTCTCCCTATACTCATGGGTCGGCAACAACAGCGAACTCGATGCGAACTACAACGCGGCGATGCTGCTCGGGGCACTCTCAGCGAACGCAATGGCACTGAAGTGGAAGAGCGCATATGCGGATTCATGCAGTTTCAATTCAACATATCAGATAGGGTGCAACGTGACGTCGTTCGACAGCTCGACGCACATCGCCTCAATAAAGCTGCAGAACCTAGGCAATGAGAGCATCAAAGTGAACTATGCGGCATGCTACACGCCAGGCATGCAGCTCAACGAGACGGTGAATGGTATCATGACGCCTAATGGCTCACTAGCCTTCAACCTCATGTGCCGCTATCTCGCGCTTCTGCCCGCAATAGGCATACAGAACAGCTATCTCTTCTACCTCAACTATTCCAGAGGGGGCAGGAACAGCTCGATAATCGGCTTCCTCAACACGAGCAACATAGTCTGATCACAGGCCGAGGAAATCCTTCGCGCCCATACCTTCAGGGAAAGCGCGCCCGTTCTCCGCCTCTATCGGCAGGCCTACCTCGTTCGCGACCCTCTCCAGCTCATTGCTGTCTATCACCCTGTTGACGTACAGCTCCACGAAGTGCGTGCTTCCTATCTTCACCCTCCTTACCTCGAACACTACGAACTGGAGCATGCCTGCCCTCTTAACCCTCACCCTCGCTTTCCCTTCTGCTATGGTCCTCTTAGCGACCTCGCTGATTTCCACGTGAACACCTACTTGGTCAGCACTTTGCACCCATCCTTCTCGACGATCACCATCGCCTCTGCTTGCGCCACATGGCCTCTTCCGATTTCAACCAGCGTCGGGTGCGGCTCGATCGCCCCTGCGCGCTCCAGCTCCCGGATAGCCGCGTAAAGGGAGAACTTTGACTGCGCGGACCTGGCAAGCCATCTCACCGCGAACGGCTCGCTTCCGTACTTGGCCGTGACCTCCTCGAGCACCTGCCGTGCTGCAGGCTGCCTTATTTGCGCAGGGCCCACGTACTGATATATCTCACAACTGTCCCCGTCGGTAACCAACCCTTTCCCATCAGTGGCGAACGGCTCTATCGCAATGACCATCCCCTCCTCGAGCACATTCTTGCTGTCGTCGTCATAGTTGGGTATGAATGGCTCGGAGTGCAGGTCGTGCTTTCCGACTCCGTGACCACCGAGGTTCCTGATAGGCCTTCCACCCTTGTCCTCTATGGCCTTCGCGATCTCTCTACCGATCTCTCCTGTGGTGACGCCTGGTCTTACCCTGCTTATCGCGACCGCAAGCGCGGCCTCTGCGCCCTCCACCAGGCTGCTGTAGTGACCTGACAGGTCTATGCAAACGGCGCAGTCCCCGAGGAGTCCATCCTTCTCAGCGCCGAAATCTATCTTGACTATGTCATTCTCTGAGAATGCCCTCTCGTCCTCAACCGATGGAGTGTAGTGCGCAGCTTCGCTGTTGACTGAGAGGTTCAACGGGAAGGCAAGCCCGAAGCCATTGTCCATTACGAACTTCTCCACCTTTTCAGCAACGTCTACGAGCCTGACTCCCGGCTTCACCAGACCGCGCGCCATCTGTATGGCCTTGTACGACATCGCGCCCACCCCCTCCAGTGTCCTCTTCTCTTCATCGTTGTACATCGTATCACAGCTTCGCCTGCTTGCCCATGCCGGCCAGCTCCTCCTCCTTGAAGTTGAGCTCGCGCAGTATGCGCATCGTCGCAGGAATCACCTGATTGTTAATATAATAGTCTGCATCGTAGTCCTTCGCCAACTCCTCGAGCTGTGCCTTGTCGGATATTGTCGCCCCGCCTTTCGTTATCACATATCCTATGACCGAGTGCTCCACTTCCCTCCTCGTCCTTATCCCGGAATCGACGGCCTTCTTTGCGGCCGCCACCTCCGGTGATTTGTTATCATAGCTGTCTATGGGTTTCCTAAGCTGTGTCCTTATCACTAGGTCCTTGAGCGGAACCTTGCCCTCGCGGAGGTTCGTTATCACGTCCTTCACTATGCTTCCGGCCTTCTCTGCGCTGCCCTCCTTCAGTATCGCCTCGAGCACCCTCCTTTGCGTGTCCCTCGCTATCCATGACCAGTCCCTCCTGACAAGCTCGAACCCCCTTATCTTGATCCTTCCGTCCTTCGTTATGAGCGCGTATTTCTTTTTTGCGCCAGCCGTGTCCTTGCTGGCCCTCTTGCCGACGAACACGCCCCTTGTGTAGAAGTCCTCAAGCTCGAGCTCCATGGCTCCCGGAAGTGAGGAGTTGAACTTCTCGAGAAAAGCCTGTGCTTCGTCATGCATCTTGCCATTGAGCAGTATCAGTATGGAATCCGTGTCCCCGTACAGCACCTCGAATCCGTTCCTCTCAGCCTCCTCTATCGTACCCTTTATGTACTGCCTACCATAAGCTGTTATGCTGCCCGCACAGTCCCTAGAGTACCACCTCGATCTCGCGTAGCCAAGATACCCGAAGAACGAATTTGCCAGTATCTTGAGCGCCATCGACCTGGATCCCAGGAAGACATCTTCGGGGTTCTTCTTGTAGAGCCTCTTCACCTCCTTGCGCTGGTTGATGAGCTCCTGCAGTATCGTAGGTGTTATGCTTTTCCTGTTCTTATCGAACCTTGTACCCAGCGGCGATTCGTAATATTCTCCACAGTCCGTGCATATTGATGATGGATCTATGTTGTGCGATATTATTATTGAGGGATACAGGCCCCTAAAATCGAACATGGCGAGATCATCGTATATTCCGGGCTCAGGAGTCTTGACGTACGCCCCCTCTATAGGGTTGGCCAGTCTTGCCTCCATCTCAGCCTCACCGGGTTTGTTCGGTATCATCTCGCCGAACATGCATGCATACCTCATGAGCATGTACTCAACGAGCTGTCCTGTGGTCGACACTGCAGTATCACTTATCACGTTGCCGGTCGTCCTGGACAACTCTATCGGAATCGGGGAAAGTGTGTTGTAGACCTCGCGGAGCGCATGGGAGTCGTTGAGGTTGTACTGCGCCAGCTCTCTGAGCGCCTCTCCTTCGTCCTCCCACATCTTGTAGATCTCACCCTTCTCTATCATCATCTTCTTGCCATCGCTCACTGCCTCGTAGACGTTTTTCAGCGTATAGCTGTTCAGCCTGAGCAGGTGCTCCGCCGTCCCGACGACCGATATAAACTTGACGACCTGGTACATGTCGGCATGCACCCTCCCACCTATCTTTACCTTGCTCGACAGTCCGTGGCTCTCAATTCGCGTCTCGCCCGCGTTCCTCGAAAGGTTGAAGTCGACCTTCAGCGCCTTGGCACGCTGCAGCATGTAATTGATGTCGAACGTGGTGGAGTTGTAGCCCGTCAGTATGTCGACGTCGAGTTCGTCCAGTATCTCCGCGAACCTGGAAAACAGCACTTTCTCATCCTCCACAGTCTCGACGAACGGCAGGTCTATTTTCTTATAGGTTATAACGCCCTCCCTGTCTCCCTTCCTGGAGGTGCAGTGATAGCTGAGCATAAGCACTGGGTCAAGCGATGGTTCCGAAGTGCCGCGCTTGTTATATGTTTCTATATCAAAACAAAGGACGTTGAAGTTTGGTTTTACATCAGTTCTGGTAGCATCCAGGCCCTTAAGGCACAACCTACCAGCCCCATCCTCAAAAATCTGCGCCCTGTACGTCGTAAACGGGATTAGGTTCTTGTCTATTGCATACCTCCTTGCGAACGGTATATCGGATTCATAGCACGTGCCATATCTCTGCATATGCGCGCTTAGCTTCGGCACGTCTGTGGGGTTCTCGACGTACACTTTGAATGTCTCCACCACCTTGCTTGACACCTGCCTCTTCGACCTTTCCACATCAGTCGGGCTTATCTGTCTGCTGCCATCCCTAACTGAAATGCCCAAAATTTCTTTGATGGACATGTTTCCATGCGGTACAAAACAGAAGTACGGTCTGAAGCTCATGTCCAGCAGGTCATAGAGTCCACCTTCTCCGCGCATGATCACGCGTATTCTCGTCCGACCCTCTACCTGGAGGTAATCAATATCTAGCAGCATTGCTTCGGCAAGCCTCGTTGCTGCGCCCTCATTCTGTCCTTTCCCCTCCATAAGGGTAACCCCTAACACTTTGCCGTGAAGTTATTTATCACTACTACTACATGATGGATCTTGAGGCAATCTCCAAAATGGAAACGTATGGTGCATTGTCGCCCTACTTTATCACTGAAGTGTTCGACAAAATATGCAATCAGACAGGAGAAGGCGTGGACTGTTACTCTTTTAATTCCATTCATTCTGTTCACTGTGAGGTTGTAAACCCCTTCAAGAGCGGAATTCAACTGCTCCACTGAGGACCGTGCAACATTTGCACATTGTTAGTATATGCTTACGGCCCCAGCGTGCAGGCATCGAAAGCCCCATTTAACGGATACGAAGACGTCTTTGACCACCCTCCTATGTAGGGGCTGGAGGTGGAGATTGTCGAGTACCAAACCTCCCGCGAATTCACGGTGCCATTGTACCCTCCTACGCAGTATATGTATCCCGAACCTGCTCCGCATGCGACTCCGGCGACCTGCTGACCGTATGAACTCAGTTTTGTCCACACCCCAATCCCTGAGCTGGAGAGCTGCGCGAAGTAGACCCCGCCCGATTGCACGGAGGTCGCATTTCCGCCGCCGACGCAGTAAATGTATCCGCCATACTGCACGCACGCAGGTGCAACGATTGGAGTTGGATATGGTGTGGTCTGCGTCCAAGCATTGATTCCACTGCTTGATACCGGTGCATAGAATGTTTGCCTGGAGGGCACTACGCTAGCGTTGTATCCTCCAACACAATAGAGGTAACCGTTATACGCAATGCAGGTGGTCTCCTTCGTGCCTACTGGGTACAAGGTAGTGGCACTCCACGGACCCATAGCCGAGCTTGATATTGGTGCATAGTAGTCCGTCCGCGAAAACTGCGCCGATGTGTTGCTTCCTCCTATGCAGTATATATACCCGTTATAGGCTGCGCAGCCAAAGTACCAAGTTCCTGCGGGGTAAGAGGTCCCCGTGCTCCAGCTCCCAATCCCTGAGCTGGAGAGTTGCGCGTAGTATGCGCTTGAATATGCGCCACCATTGTATCCCCCTACAGAATAGATGTATCCATTATAATACGCAAATCCATTGATCTGTATTGCAAACGGGTAGCTGGTGGTTGCTGTCCAAGGGTTTATTCCCGAGCCGGATACCGGCGCATAATACGATGTGGCTGAGCTTAGGTTACCCCCCATGCAGTACATGTAACCCAATGCGGTGGATACGGTCGAGGTCGTTGTGGTTGTAGACGTAGAGGTAGACGAGGTGCTTGTCGTAATGCTGGTGGATGTCGTTGTGGTTGTAGACGTAGAGGTAGACGAGGTGCTTGTCGTAATGCTGGTGGATGTCGTTGTGGTTGTAGACGTAGAGGTAGAGGAAGTGCTTGTCGTCGTCTGCAGGATTGCCGTCAGGATGCCATTGCCCGTCACGGTTATTGTGGTGCTATGCTGGTATGGATTGGCCACTGCGATGCTGCTGTTGGTCCAGTGTTGGAATGCATAGCCTAATGGAGGCTGCACGTCAACTATGTGTTGTGCAGAGGCCATTATCAGAATCGTGTTGCTAGGGTGGGCTATGCCATCCAGCACAACGTATCCAGTACCAGTGCTTGTGTAGAGCGTTATTTTGTGCAGTTGCGCGTTCTTGCCGCTGCTCGTGACCTGCTGTGATATGCCCGTTGTCCTATAAACAGAGCCACCACATGAGTCCTGCGCGCCGCTCTTGCAAATCTCATATCTGAGCGAGAAGTGCGCCGCTGTCGACCCTCCCTCCTGTAGGACTATACTGTTGGCCGTTGCGATGCAGATTGCCTGTCCTCCATTCGGTAGCAACTGTGGGGTGCAGTTGCCTATCATATATGTCTCCGAAGCTGTCCCTCCAGAAGTACTTATGCTGACGTTAAGGGTGCCGCTCTGTAGGTAAATTGGGGTTCCTATCCTGTTGGAGAATATGACTGTGTATGTCGCGCCAGTCGAGTTGCCGAATAGCACCGATTCGCTGCAGGGGAGGTTCGGCGATATGTAGCACGTGGACGGCAGGTATGTTGCTGGTGAGTTCGAAAAGAACAGGATAGAAGTCACTACTACCGTCACGCCTATGATGATGAATGCCCAAGCATATACGGAAAGGAACTCAAGAGCCGACTGGGATTTCCTCATTCAACCAATGTCAGGGCCTTGATCACGGTATGGCCCATTTGAAGGAAACGCAGCAAAGATTATTATAGCGATTTATACGGCGCTAATCCCACCTATCTTGCTTACCTTATCGACAGATTGTCAATGTAGAATATCCTGTTTGCCGGCCCGCCTTTATTTCTCTCTCCATCTTGTCAGGAACACCGCTGCCGCCACGCACAGCGCGACCTCTACCGTGAACACCACAAGAGCAGGTGCATAGAACGGTGAAAGGCCAAGCGCGCTCTGTATCAGTATCGATGCTGAGGTCGTTGGGACGACCAACATCGGGTAAAGCACCTGCTGCGGAAGGTAGGTGTATGGGTAATACACAGGAGGCAACAGTGTGAGCACCACCACGATCATGCTCGTGTAGCCCCATATGTCCCTCTGGCTGGAAGGGATGAACGACAGCGCAAACGCCACGCATGACACCGCCACATAGAGCAGGAGCAGTATTCCAACCATGATCAAGAATCCCGCTACTGTGAACAGCGAAAAGGCTATGCCTATCATGGTGTAGATGGCAAGGCCCGGCAACGTGAAGAACAGTTCGTTGAGCACCAATCCGATCATGTACGACATCGGTCCAAGGCCGGTCGCGACCATCAGGTCCTTGAATTGGTTGCGTAGCCTGAGCCATGCCGAGTCTGTGAGGTTGTTCAGCCCATTTGTCACCAGCAGCTCCACAAAGCCGCCTATTATGGCGAAGTACAGCAGCGTGCCATGGGAAATCTCGCTGAATATGAAGAGCAGCGACAGCGGCAGAAGTATCGTCGAAACCAGGTAGGCGGGCACGCGCTTTGCTGCGTGCAGCCCGTAGAATTTCGCGAACACATAGCTGAACTTCAGGTTCATCTTATCCCCTTCACCACGAAAAGATCCTCCAGGTCAGGCTGCCTGACCTCATAGCCCCTGTCGATGTATCTCACGGCATCCTTTGCCTTCAAATACGAGATGTCCATACTGCCGAACTTGAAGTGCAACCTACCCGCATTTAGTCCGTCGATGCGCACGAGGCCGTTCAGCGGCTTGAGGAGCTCCTTCGTCGTGCCCTTCATTGAAAGCTTCCCAGAATCGATGAGCACTATCTCATCACCCAGCCGCCTCGCCTCATCAAGATAATGCGTAGTCAGCACCACATCCCCCCTCAGCCCCTTCACCGCAGCCCACACCTCGAGCCTTGACATAGGATCAAGACCGAGTGTTGGCTCGTCCAGGAATGTTAGCCTTGCATTGGCAGCAAGCGCCATCGACACGAACACCTTCCTCTTCATCCCGCCTGAGAGATTGTCCGAAACCTTGTTGCGCACGTCATACAGCCCCAGCTTCTTGAAAACAGAAAGTATCTTCTGCTCCATCCTCTCCCTTGGGAACCGCATCGCGGTCAGGTACATCTCGAGATGCTCGTACGGCGTGAGAATGTCTATCACTGCTGCCTCCTGCGGTATGCTCACGATGCCGCCCCTGATCCTGGCCGCGTCGCTTACCACATCGTATCCGAGGACCTTTGCGCTGCCCGACGATGGCATGAGCTGCGTTGATAGGATTCTCAGCATAGTCGTCTTGCCAGCGCCATTCTGCCCAAGCACTACAGTGACCTTCTTGTCCATGTCCAGGGAGATGCCCTTCAATGCCCTTGTGCCATCCCTGTAAGTCTTCGCGAGGTTTCTGAGCTCTATCATGCAGATTCAAACCCTTTTTAAATTACAGCTTAACATATAAAACGATTCATATGCGTGGCCGCAGGCAGTCGAAGCTCGTCGCGTTCCTCAAGCTTACTAGGATAGAACACAGCGTGATGCTTGTCATAGCCGTGCTCGCGAGCGAGATCCTTTCGAAGGGCGCGGTGCCCGCGTTCGCCATCCTTCTGCCAAGCTTCATAACTCCAATATTCATAAGCATGGGGTCGTTCGCGATAAACGACTACTTTGATGTTGATGTTGACAGGGCGAACGGAAAGCGCGACCGCCCGCTCGTTTCTGGCGTGGTATCGATGCGCTCCGCGATGGCAATATCGGTGTCGTCGTTCGCAATAGGCGTGACTGCCAGTGCGTTCATAAACCTCTACGCGCTGCTCATAGCAGTCATATTCGCGGGCCTCGCTATGCTCTACAGCTACCGGCTCAAGGAGCTGCTCGCCGTCGGCAATGCCTACATAGCCGGAGCCATGGCGATACCTTTCCTGTTCGGTGCCGTCGCGGTTTCTGGCAGCATAAGCCCCATGATACTCCTGCTGTCCGCTACGGTGCTCTCAAGCGGATTCGCCCGCGAGGTGCACGGCACGATCCGCGACTTCGAGGGCGACAAGAAGATGAGGGGCGTGCGCAGCATACCCTCGTATATAGGCGTCAAGGCAGCCTCGTACCTCGCGGCGTTCTTCTATGCGGTGGCGATAGCGCTGAGCATATGGCTGTTCTTCTTTTCAAAGCCGTTCATGTACAACACCTTCTACCTTGTGTCCATCCTCGTCGTCGACGCCATGCTCGTTTACGTGTCGGTCGCTTATGCAACGTCGCGGAAGCTGAGCAGGAGGGTCTCGCTTAGGACGAGGAACATGAGCCTGGCCGCCATGGGCCTGGCGCTTCTTATCTATCTGCTCTCGTCGTTCATCTTCGTGTGAGGGTCAGTACTTCGCCAGCGAGATTATCCTCGTGCCCTCGAGCTTGGCCCTTCCGTTAAGGTCTGCGAGCTCCACGACGGATGCGAACGCAAGGACATTGCCACCGAGCCTTTTAACAAGCGACTTCGCGGCCGCAGCCGTGCCACCCGTTGCGAGCAGATCGTCGATTATCACCGCGCCCTTTCGTGCGCTGAAGGCGTCTTCATGTACCTCTATAGATGCGCTTCCGTATTCGAGCTCGTAGTCTATGCTGACTGTGTTGTACGGGAGCTTGCCTCTCTTCCTTATCGGGACGAACCCTATGCCGAGCCTGTGCGCAAGCGCCGCGCCGATTATGAACCCTCGCGCCTCAACTCCCACGACTACATCCGTCCCCTTCGGGATCTCCTCGGCAAGCGCGTCTATGACCGCGGAGAAGACACTGCCGTCCGCCAGCAACGGCGTTATGTCCCTGAAGAGTATGCCCTGCTTGGGATAGTCCTTCACGTCCCGTACCCTCGACTTGACGAGCGCCTCTATGTCCAACTAATCAACTGCACTCACTGTAGCCACACTTCGGGCAGGTGAAGCAGCCCTCCGCAGCCATCATACCATTGCCGCATGTCGGGCATGCCTTCTGCTTCGCGGGGGCGAGCACGTAGGTGGTTGCGCTCTCCCTAACGGCGGCCATCTTCATGGCCTCCTGCTTCTTGGTGTGCTCCTGCTTCGACTCGTGCAGTCCCCTCTGCTTCTCGCTGCTGGCGCCCTGGTCGATTGCCTGCAGGACCTGCACACTCTTGCTGCCATCCCTGTAGACCGTTATACCCTTGCAGCCGAGCTTGTACGCCAGCATGTAGGCGTTCTCTATGTCCCGCGGGGTCGCGTAGTTCGGGAAGTTTATGGTCTTCGAGACCGCGTTGTCGGTGTATTTCTGGAAGGCTGCTTGCATCTTGACGTGCCACTCCGGGGATATATCGAATGCAGTGACGAAGAGCCTGCGCACCTCCTGTGGTATCTCCTCAACGTCCTGTATCGATACCCTTCCGGCTATCTTCTTCATGAGTTCATCGGAGTAGAACCCGTCCTCGAGCGCGTGTTGCTCGAACTCGTTGTCGACCTCTATGAGGTTGGAGCCGAGGCTCTCCTTTACGTTCCTCATGTATGCAACCGAGAAGAGGGGTTCGATGCCCTGCGACGCACCTCCTGTTATTATGCTAATCGTGCCCGTCGGCGCTATCGTCGTCGTCGTGGAGTTCCTGAGCGGCTTGTACCCGAGCTTGAACCATATGCTGTTATTGAACTCAGGGAACGGCCCCCTCTCGGCGGCAAGCTCTTCGCTCATCTTCCTCGCCTTCTCATTTATGAATCCCATGACCCTCTCCGCCAGCACTAACGCCTCGTTGCTGTTGTAGACTATGCCGAGCTTGATGAGCATGTCAGCCCACCCCATTATGCCGAGGCCTATCCTTCTTATCGCCCTGGTCATTTCGGCAATCTGCGGTATTGGATACCTGTTGGCGTCTATAACGTTGTCGAGGAACCTTACGCCAGTCCTCACCGTCCTGTCCAGCTTCTCCCAGTCCACCTCATAATGGCCATCGTCACGCTTGACCATTCTTGCAAGGTTGATCGACCCGAGGTTGCACGAGTCGAACGGATAGAGCGGCTGCTCACCACACGGGTTAGTTGATTCGACCGGGCCCCTGCTTGGCACAGGATTGGAATATGTGGAGTTCATCCTGTCTATGAAGACGAGGCCCGGATCCCCCGTCTTCCATGCCATAGTTATTATCAGGTTCCAGACCGCCCTTGCATTGAGCTTGCCCACAGGCCGTTTGTTCCTCGGGTTGATGAGCTCATACTCACCATCGTTTGTGAGCGCCTTCATGAACGCGTCCGTGATTGCGACCGATATGTTAAAATTCCTGAGCACCCCCTCCGTGTCCTTTGACATTATGAAGTTGAGTATGTCCGGGTGATCGATCCTGAGTATGCCCATGTTCGCGCCGCGCCTCTTGCCACCCTGTTTTATCTGCTCCGTAGCCGCATCGAATATCTTCATGAACGATATCGGCCCGGAGGATATGCCGCTACTACCCTTGACTATGTCGTTCGATGGCCTTAGCCTCGAGAATGCGAAGCCCGTACCTCCCCCCGACTTGTGTATCATGGCCGTATATTTCAGCGCATCGAATATCTCCTCGATCGAGTCCCCCACAGGTATGACGAAGCACGCGCTCAGCTGCCCGAGCTCCGTGCCGGCGTTCATCAGCGTCGGCGAGTTCGGCATGAACTCGAACCGCGTCATGGCGTTGTAGAACTCCTCAGATATGGCCGCTACCTCTGCGTCGCCCTTCCCGTACTTCCTCTCCGGGGCTGCGATCGTATTTGCCACCCTCGTGAAGAGCCGCTTCGGCGTCTCTATAACCATGTTATTCTCGTCCTTCTTGAGGTACCTGGCCGCGAGCACCGTCAGAGAGTTTATCGGCATCTTGAGCTCATCGTCCTGTACGCCCAGCGACGCCTTGAATGCGCGTATCTCCGCACGCTTGTTCCTGTAGAGTATATAAGCCTTCGCGACCCTCTGGTCGGACTCCATCAGCGCGCTCTCGACGGCATTCTGCACGTCCTCTATACTGACCTCGTCCTTGCCCATGGCATCGACCTTCTTGACGACGCTCTCCGCGATCATCTCGGCGGACTTGTAAATCGCATCCTCTATCTTCGATGGGTACACGTCGCTGAACGCCCGCGCCACCGCGATGGCTATCTTTTTGCCGTCGAATTCCGCCTTGGTACCATTCCTCTTAACTACGAACCTGGTCGCCATTGTCACACCCCTTTAAGAAAAACAAAAGAAGCTATATAAGCAGTTCTGGTTGTGCTTGTGTATCCACATACACCAAAATGGATAGCAGCTCATTTTTGGCTGCTGATCATCTCCTCGATGTCCTCGTCCCTGCTCGTTATCTCGTTGAGGCGACACCATGCCCTCTTGAGCCTGTCCTGCTCGCCCCTCTCGACATTGTAGTAGAGCCAGCGACCGAACTTGAACTGCGAGACGCTTTTCTGCGCGACCTCGCCTATGTCGAACGAGGATATATTCTTCCATTTCTGCGACTTTGCTTCTAGGTATTCCTCCCTTACCTCAGAGGAGGAGAAGTTGGGCACGGCGAGCACGAGCTCCCTATGCGTCCTCCACGACTGCCCCGAAGAGAATGACGCCACTATCACGGCGATGTCCTTGAGGAGCCTGTCCGCCTCGGTGTAAGAAGTCTCGCCGCTGCTGGGCAGCCTGCGCACCTGGTCCTTCAGCACGTCGTACCTGGTCAAATTGTGCTTTATAGGCATTACATAACCGCCGGGACCCCAACCAGCCCCGAGCTGCGTTCTCCGATACAACGTATTGATATGCAAAAACTATATATCTTTGTTGCGTTCATGTCACATAGTGTTCATTTGGCTCTCTTCAACATCTTCGGCAAGCGCGACGTGAGCAAGGACATAACGAAGAAGGCTCCGTACGTGATAGCGACGGAGTTCATTCCTTACAGGCTCTATTCGGGCAAGAAGAGCTCGACTACCCTTTACGTCAAGCTGAGGAACGCGACGAACGAGGTACTGCTTACGTCGCTCGTGGTTGAGCTGCCGAACAAGATAGGGTTCGATGAGCCTGCAATAGCGAAGGAACGTGAGACCAGGATAGGTGAGATGGTCCCTGGATTGGAGAAGAACGTCGCCTTCAACCTGCGCAACAGCCTCGACGCGGACAAGGGTGAGTACACCCTCACAGTAACAGCAATCGCGCACTACAGGGACTACGGTCACGTGATGAACGCAATAAAGAAGCGCGTGCCGCTTCAGGTCGTCTGAGTCTTCTTCTCCTCCTGCTTCGGCTTGTTATCCTTAGCCGTTGGCTCCTTCGCTTGGGCGGCAGTGCCGTTCTGTGCTTTCGTAACGGCGTAGATACCGCTGATATAGTCTGCGACCTGCGCGCCCTTCTCTGTGAGCTTCACCGTCTTCAGCTTGCCGTGCATCTCGCTCTGCACTATGCCGAGCTTCTCGCATTCAGCGAGGAAGTTGCAGGCGTGAACGTACGTCGTGCCGGTCGCCTTCGCGAGGCTGGATATATACCAGTTTTGGGTCTGGTCCTTCAGCGCGACTATCACCATGGCCTGCTTGTCCATGAGCAGTATGCTTTTTGGCATATTAATCCGCTAAATAAAGCTCAAAGAGAGTATTAATTAACTTATCTTTGCAATCATAATCGTGCCTAAACGGTGAGAAAATGGTAAAGTTCATCATAGCCAGGGAACTCATGGGGAAGAAAGTAGTGAGCACGAGCGGATATGACATAGGAAGGCTCGTGAACGTGGAGATAAGCCAGGTCACTGGCAAGATAAATTCCGTGATAATAGAACCGAGCTCGGACAGCACCCTCGCGAAGAAGCTATCAGGGGATGGAGGCGAGCTGAAGGTTCCGTTCTCTGCCGTGACAGCGGTTGCCGACTACATAATGGTCGACACCAAGAACATGTAAGTGCTTCGAATGATAATCTGCGGCGGTGACGAGGCCGGCAGGGGGGCCTTCGTGGGTCCACTCGTCGTCGCAGTCGTTTCCGTAAAGAAGAGCCTGATGCACAAGCTGCCGGAGCTCGGGGTAAGGGACTCCAAGATGCTCCCGAAGAGGAGGAGAGAGGAGCTCTACGGCTCGATAATGGACATCGCAGAGGACGTCAGGTTCAGCGCCATATCCGCCAGCGAGATCAACGAGGCCATGAAGTCGCACGTATCAATAAACACGATCGAGGCGAAGCACTTCGCGATGCTCCTCGACGAGATGGAGGGTGTTAGCGCATTCTACATAGACTCTCCAGATGTGGTTGCGGAGAAGTTCGGCGTGCGCATAAACGCGCTGTCGTACAGCCCAACTTTCATACCTGGAATAAAGGTCAGGAAGAAAACAGAGAGCAAGCCGATCAAGATAATAGCCGAGCATAAGGCGGATTCGAAGTACCCTGTAGTGTCGGCGGCAAGTATAATCGCGAAGATACACCGGGACCACGAGATAGACAGGTTGAGCAGGCTCCTCAACATAAACCTCGGATCCGGCTATCCTTCAGATCCAAAGACCATAGAGGCAATAAAGGTGAACCACAGGAACGCAGAGCTCGGCCAATATGTGAGGAAGTACTGGAAGACGGCTGCGAACATAAAGCAATCGCGACTCCAGGGATTCACGGGATCTGCCGCCGAGTGAGTCTGCAGCCCTTTTATTCCTATCCTGCAATGCAAATGCATAGCGTGGGCCTGTGGCGCAACTTGGATAGCGCGCCTGGCTTCGGACCAGGTGGTTGCGGGTTCAAATCCCGCCAGGCTCATGGCGCTTAAACACGCACCAATAAACTTGCCATGTTTGTAGAGCAGATTTCGCATTTTATACAAAGGGAAGGCTTAAACCCCCTATTTTAAGCAGGGGATAAAACCCAGACCAAGTTGTCGAGGAGCCGAGAACATACCCCGCATCGCGGGGAAGCCCCTACCTTCAGGTAGGGGGGAGGTCACACACGTATATAAAAACCTGCGCGGAAAGATGTAACGGATTCGATGGCAACTGCCAAGACCAATAGGAAGCAGTCCAAGGGGCAGGAGCAGAATATACTCTACCTTGCGGCATACGTGCTGATGTGGCTGACGGGCATAATAGTCTTCGTCATGGCGAAGCCCTCAGAGAAGAGGCTCAGGTTCAATGCGCTGCAGGCCACGTTCCTCGGTGTGGTTATCACAGTGCTGTGGTTCATACCTGTGGTAGGCTGGGCGATTGCCGCCGTGCTGTGGCTTGTCGGAATAATATCCGGCGCGAAGGCATACAATGGAGATGATGTGCATCTCCCTGTAATTGCTGACTATGCAAAGAAGTATTCGTGACCAACGCGTCCGCGCTGTTAGGCCATCGCAAAAGGTATATCCGAATCAGTCAACCTCAGTTTTCACATTCCCAACATAATCCTGTATGGAAAATCAAAACAGATCCTTCAAGTGCTTGTAGCGATAGGGACTACAGCACCGCGGGCATGCGAGCGAAGCTTGCTGCCTTCACCGCAGCGTTGCCCAGTCTGTCTATCAACCCTCCGAAGTACTTTTCGAGCGCGGCGAGGCCGAGCAACGTTATCGCGCCGGCGAGTACCGCCCCCCCTATCACATCGAACGGATAGTGGGCGCCCACGTACACCCTTGAATATGACACCAGGAGCGCCTCGACAAGCAGCACTGCAGCTATGCCCCTCGCCTTCTTGCTCTTGACGAACTTGGTAAGCGCGAAGAACGCGCCTATAAATACTATCAGCGCGTGCCCGGATGGGTAGGAGGAATCCACCGCGAGCGGCACCCTCATTGCTATGCCGGCAAGGTCTGCGCCGGGACGCGCCCTGTACATCGCAAACTTCATCGCTTCCCCGGCCACTATCCCTACTATGAACAGCGCGGCGAGCTCAATGGCCAGCGCCTTGGTGTCCTTCTTGCCGAAGATCAGCATTATTGCAACTATCGGTATCCAGAAGTACTCCCTGCCGTACTCCGACGCCGCGACCATCAGCGAGGTCATGCTTTGCCCGAGATATGTACTATTGATCGCAAGCGCTAAGCTTGCGTCGATGGACTGCGTGACATTGAAGACGACAAGCAGGGTTATGGCCACGAACACGGCGACCAGCGCCATTCCTGTGATTATTGCCCTGCGCATGTGGTGTATTCTCCCCATTTCTATATAGCTTTTGCGCAGCGGCTCGGGCAAGCGTACAGAGAAGAATTAAAAGGCAGTCCTGTCATATCCTATCGATCCCATGCCGGTGTCACAGACAGACGCGAAGGCGTGCAAGAGCCTGTTGTGGGCCAGCGAAAAGGTAGAGATGACCGTGAAGCAGGGCAGGTTCAGGCCTGGAGGGTCTCTGCTGACCCCGACCTCTTTCGTCGGAACAAACCACAGGCTGATAATCATAGACAGGGAATCGGCAGGCCTGCGGACGAACTTTGAGGTCATAGACTACGATCACATAACCAGCGTCAAGGTGGAGCGCGGCATATTGTCAGCCTCAATAGTCGTGAGGGTTGAAGGACTGTCCTCCCACACTATAGGCACTGAGGACTCTAGGGAAGAGGGCGTCATAGACGGGGTGCCACGCCGCAAGGCCGAGGAGTTCGTCGATTACTTGAACAAGAAGTTGGAGAGGGAGCACATGGAAAGAGAAACCGGTCCCCGCACAGGCGTGTAACGTTCCGGGCAGAGCCGCACGCGCATCATTACAGCTCAGATATGCAGAACGTGCAGCGCTTCGCGTCTGCGGGTTAACCTGCTACCCCTTGTCCTGCAGAGCGCGAAGAGCGCAACGGGCTTGGAGGCTTCCGGCAGCCTATCATTCGTCACCTATCAAGAAGGCGCCCAGTTCTATGAGCATGTCCAGTACTGCGGGGTTGAAGATATTCCTACCCCTAGCCGATATGGGAAACTTCGAGGCAACGCCCCACGATGCATGCTACGACCCGCGGCAGCAGCGGAACGCCGATTGGCAACACGGGCCCTATTATCAGCCGGTTATACGGAAGACGACGTCACTGCCGCTTCCTCTTCACTATGAGCAACATGACTGCCCCTGTCGCCACGAAGCAACTGCTGTGCATATTGTGCTTTAACGAACCCACCCATAAGGCATATTAATCAGGGGGGGCGGAACACGAGTATGTCGGAACCGATAAAACTCATAGTGCACGGTAGCACCGGGTCGATAGGTACCCAGACGCTCGACGTGGTAAAGAGACTGAAGGGCAAGAAGGACTTCGAGGTCTGTGCGCTCGTTTGCAACAACAACGCCGACCTGATGGTAGAGCAGATCCTGGAATTCAACCCGGAGTATGCAGTGGTGGTGGATGCGGTGTCCGCCGAGAAAGTCGCGAAGGCCCTGCGCCGCTCCGAGAAAACCGTTAAGACCACGGTGCTTTCGGGCGAATCTGCAGCCACAAAGGTCTGTGGCCTCATCAGTGGTGGATATGTCGTCGTAGCCACGTCAGGCTTCGCTGGTCTAGCGCCGACGCTTGAGGCGATAAATGCAAAGAACACGGTCGCAATCGCCAACAAGGAGGCATTCCTCACCGCTGGAAAGCTCATAATGGATGCATCGAGGAGGAACGGCGTCGAGGTGCTACCGATAGACAGCGAGCCGAGTGCGATATGGCAGTCGATGGAGGGCGACGTCTTCATGGATGGCAGGAGCAACGTGCACAGTGCCGTATGGAACCTTCAGAGGGGCGCGGACCATGACATAAAGAGCATAATCCTCACATGTTCTGGAGGGCCGTTCAGGTCCTGGGATCGCGACCGCATGCGTGATGTAACACCCGAAGCGGCGTTGAAGCACCCAAACTGGGATATGGGGGGCTTGATAACGATAAGGTCGGCGACGCTGATGAACAAGGGCATGGAGAGGATAGAGATAGCAGCGATTTTCAACATGAGCGTGGATGACATCAACATCGTGATACATCCGCAGAGCATAGTGCACTCCGGCATAGAGCTCAGGGATGGGAGCCAGAAGGTGCAGCAGGGGCCGCACGACATGCGGTATCCCATAGCATTCGCGCTCACGTACCCACACAGGCACGACATAGGGATACCCAAGCTCGCACTCACCGACGCGAAGAACAATAGGTTCGACTTTGAGGCTCCAGACTTAAATAGATTTCCGAGCATAAAACTCGCCTACGAAGCCGCTAAGGCGGGCGGCACCGCCCCTGCGGTGCTGAACGGTGCGGATGAAACTGCGGTCGACATGTTCATGCGCGGCAAGGCTGGATTCCTTGACATGGCGGACCTCGTGGGCTCAGCTCTCATGAACCACAGTGTCATAAAGAATCCGAGCCTGGAGCAGATAAAGGAGGCCGACAGGTGGTCAAGGGAGCACGTGATGAACAGCGTCATGAGCATCCGCAGGGAAACGCAGTACACACACCAGCGCTCCAAGACCGCACACTGACAGCGTCTTTAATACGACTACTGTCGAACTTGTGCGCTATATTTAAATAGCGCTGGAGCGGCATAAGATGTAGTAGGGGTTGAGATGGTAGAGAGAGTGCTCCTGATAAGTCCGAGGGGCTACTGTGCTGGCGTAGCCAGGGCGATCGATACTGTAGAGGAGGCTCTTAAGGCCTTCGGTTCTCCCATATACGTGAAGCATGAGATAGTGCACAACAAGGTCGTGTGTGACGCGCTTAGAGCGAAGGGCGCGATTTTTGTCGAGGAGGTATCAGACATACCTGAGGGTAGCGTCTGCATATTCTCAGCACACGGCATAGCACCATCCGTGCGCGATAGCGCCAAGTCGAGAAATCTGACGACGATAGACGCAACCTGCCCCCTCGTCACGAAGATACACATAGAGGTCGGGAGGTTCGCAAGGGAGGGCACTGAGATAATATATATAGGGCACCACGGTCACCCTGAGGCGATGGGAGTAATGGGCATACGCCCCGACATAACGCAGTTGATAGAGAGGGCTGAGGAGGTCAAGGACTTGAAGGTCAAGGACCCTAACAGGCTTGTCTACCTGACGCAGACCACGCTCTCCGTCACTGAATGCACTGGAGTGATAGCTGCCCTGAAGGAAATGTTTCCTAACATAAGGGCGCCGCCTTCGTCCGACATATGCTACGCGACGACGAACAGGCAGGCCGCCATCAAGGCCGCGGCAAGGGATTGCGATCTCATACTCATTGTAGGAAGCAAGAACTCCTCCAACTCCACGAGGCTGGTCGAGACCGCAAGGTCGCTCGGCGTGGAGGCATACCTTATTGATACAGCAGGCGACATAAGGCCCGAATGGTTGGAAGGCAAGCGCGCCGTCGGCGTCTCGGCTGGAGCAAGCGCCCCGGAGTATGTCGTGCAGGATGTTGCCTCTTACCTGTCGAGGGGAGGTGCGAAGGTCGAAAACCTCGAGCTCATAAAGGAGAACATGAGGTTCACGATGCCGTACGAGCTGCATAACGTTTCAACGCAGAGAAAAAGATGATGGGATGGCCGCCATATCGATGAAGAAGGAGACATCTGACTGGGCACCGCGCAGGAAATCACTGCAGGTCAAGGTCCGCAACATGTACATAGGCTCGGAGCACCCCGTCGCGGTGCAGAGCATGACGAACACAGACACTGGTGACGTAACTGCAACTGTGGCTCAGATAATAGACCTTTACAAGGCGGGCTCGGAGCTTGTCAGGTTCACTGTCCAGGACCTCAGGATGGCCAGGACGGTGAAAGACATACGCAAGAGGCTGGATGACCTTGGATACGACATACCGCTCATAGGAGACTTTCACTACAACGGTCATCAACTGCTCACGGAGGTTCCTGAGTGCGCCGATGCACTCGATAAGTACAGAATAAACCCAGGCAACGTGGGATTCGGCGAGAAGCACGACGAGAACTTCAAGGCGATGCTCAAGGTGGCGAACGACCATGACAAACCGGTGAGGATAGGCGTGAACTGGGGCTCGCTCGATTCTGTGGTCCTGGCCACGCTGATGGACAGGAACACGAAAAGCGATAGTCCAAAGAGTGCGGAGGATGTGACCGTGGATGCGGTAGTCGAGAGCGCAGTCCAGTCCGTCAACAAGGCGATCGAGTATGGCACCGAACCAGACCACATAATCGTCAGCACTAAGATATCCGAAGTGCCGCAGATGGTAAGGGCATACCAGATGCTCGCCGATAGGATAGAGCAACCACTGCACCTCGGCTTGACTGAAGCCGGCATAGGGAGCAAGGGAATTGCGGCCTCGAGCGCCGCTCTCTCGCTGCTCATGGCTTCGGGCATCGGTGACACCATACGCGTTTCGCTTACCCCTGTTCCCGGATCGAACAGGACTGAAGAAGTAATAGTTGCAAGGCAGATACTGCAATCCCTTGACATACGACACTTCTCTCCGCTCGTCTCGAGTTGTCCAGGGTGTGGGCGCACCACCTCTACAGTATTCCAAGAGATGGCGCAGGAGCTCACGGCCTACCTGCAGGAGAAGATGCCTGAATGGAAGAAATCGGGTTACAAAGGGGTTGAGGGCATGAAGGTCGCGGTTATGGGATGCATCGTCAACGGCCCGGGCGAGAGCAGACGCGCCAACATAGGGATATCACTGCCCGGAAGCGGCGAGAACCCGGCGTGCCTGATATACGCTGATGGCAGGCAGGTTGCGTCCGTAAAGGCGGACACCGCCATAGTAGAGTTCAAGAGGTATCTGGAGGATTACGTCAGGACCCATTACTCTGCAGATGCCCAGAAGGTCCAGGCTAGATAGCACATTGTTATCAACACCGTTGTTTACTGGGCGCGGAAGCCCTCGAGTTCTCGCTCAGCCCCATCAGGAGCACCTTCTTTATCGCCGGATTGAATGACACCGGCCGCGGTACTGTCCCGCGTCATCTGGCGGTCACGTTCGCGGAGGCATATGCGCAGTCATCACCGCTCACGACGATGCTGTACGCGTCGCCCGCCTTCGGCACTATGACTATGTTACCGTTTGCATATCTACCTCCGTGGATCACCAATTGCAGTCCTCCTCCCTCATCGACGTGTTCTGCAGTGCCTTCGCCGGAGCCGCCACGCTCCTGTCCTCCATTGCGGGCGTCCACGGACGTCGCCACATTTGCGGATATACCAGCATTGACGTTCGAGAGGAGGTTGCCCACAACGCTGCCTATTCCACCGATTTCCGGTTCCACATTACCGATTATGTTGCCGCCTCTCCGGCACCTTTCTGAGGAAGATTAGCATGATAATTCCAAGTGCGACTATCAGAATGCCATACACTCCTATCCTAGCGTTAGTGCTGCCTAATCGGTTGGCCTGAGGATGCGAACCTCAAAATTCAATCTAATGCTGCACCAGACCATTCTTTTCCATGTCTGCGGCGATCTTCTTGGCTATCTCCCGCATCAGGTGTTCATCGAAGTCAGGTCCCTTGCCCTTCTCCAGTGAAAAGTCCTCATCGAGAGCGTAAGCTATGTTTATGTCGATTCCGACTTTTTTGTAAGTCTTGGCCAGGCATCTTGCTTTGCATCCATCGATTACGACATGAGAATCGTCGTGGAGCAAGACTTGGACAGGCCCATCAATTTCGGGCAGAACCGCGAGCGGACAGCGCATGAAGGCATTCGGCACGCTTTTCGTTATCTCCCTGGCAATCGCCCCGGACATCTGGCCTATGTTCGAGCTGCCGAAGCAGCCATCCACGCTCACCGTCTTCTCGAATTTGCTGTGCTGGCTTATGATCGTCCTCCGTGCAGAATCCTCCTTTATCTCACTTATTGGTTTTTTCATATGTAAACAACCTTTTGATCCTGTGGCTGAACTTCAGGTATATTATCAGAAACGGAGCCTGGAACAGTATCATTATCGCAGGAAACACCGCCATGTACTGACCCTCCGCCCCGAAGACAGAGATGAGTATCGCAATCGTCAAGGCTATGTTCTTGCTGGTCGACGTAAAGACGACCGACTGGTGCTGCCCGTACTCAAGCTTGAGTATATTCTTATTCACATAAACTGTGAAAAGTATGCTTATTGTATAGAATAGGATTGCAGTTGGCAACAGCAGCCAGATATACCCAATATTCTTCAATACTACACCAGCTTCCGATGCGAATATCACGAAAATTAGCAAATACAGGAAGAGCTGCGTTACCACAGAGAAGTAGGGCTTCAGCTTTAGGAATCTCTCGGATCCATGCTTCCTCTCCATGTACTCCCTAGTCGCAATGCCGAAGAGCAGCGGCAACACTAGCACCACGATAAGGTTCTGCAGTATCAGGCTTATCGGAATGTCTAGGTTGGCCCCGGACGCGAGATAATGGCCCGCCAGTGGATAGATGAAGATTGACAATACGAAAGCCGCTGCAGTGATCATTGCACCGGATAGCATGTGACCCTCTGCCAGGCCTATATATCCAAGGCCCATGCTCGAAACAGGGGCAATCGAGAGCAGCATCAGGGCCAGTGTTATCTGCGGGCCCAGGGCAAACACAGAAGTCAATATGTACATAAGCAGCGGCGCGAACACGAAATTGATCATCAGCGCCGCTCCAAGCGGCTTTTTATGTTCACCAACCCTCTTTAGCGATGACAGAGATAGGTTCACCATCATCGGGTATATCATGATGAATACTACAGGTAGGGTAAGCGCCGACATCCAGTTCAAGTTCCATATGTTCCCGAAAAAGATACCAGCCAATATCGCAACCAATGCATAGATGAGCATATTGCCTGACAGATTCTTGTTTACCGTGTCAATATTCATCATATACACCGTCTCCAGGCAAGAATATATTTATAAATGTAAATATATAAATGTCTTGCATGTTTACTAATGTAGATGCACCTGCAAAGATAAGCCAGTGTTCGCACCAACCCAATCCGCATGTAATGGCTGCGGTTTTGGGCGGACACTATTTGCCTTGGGGTCGCCGGGATTCGAACCCGGATCAGCAGGTTACTTCATATCGAATCTGTATTCCAGATCCAAATCATCGCCAACGGCTCATAACTTCTTGTTGAACATCTGGAGCCTGCTGCGCTGCCAGGTTACGCTACAACCCCGTAATCGGCATTGAGTATTGCACGACCAACATTTATATAAAGGGAAGGCTTAACCCCCAACTTTTAAGCAGGGGATAAAAGCTCAGAACAATATGATACAAAAGTATATATAAATATACTCAGATAAATATAAGCAGGCAATAGGTCATGCTGTGCTGAGGGCGTACAAGTTCAGGATTTACCCTGATGAGAAGAGGCAGTCGGAGATAGACGAGAGGCTTGTCCTCGCGCAGAGGCTCTATAACAAGATGCTTGAAAGAGCCATACGGGAATATAGGAAGGACAGAACCGCAAAGCTATCCACGTCTGCGCTCAAT
>JACWAL010000013.1 GCA_014874295.1 Microcaldota archaeon | reverse complement strand
TATTTTCACGCCTAGACGACAGGAAAATTCTCACACTGCCTTAGTGCAAAAACCTGTCGTCGAACGGCGTAATCATGTGCTTCCGATGACAAGCCATATTTTCCGTCGACAAAATCCCGTGAGAATCTTAAACTCTTACACCAACTTCCCGGCACTACACGGTGAGCCGCACAACCTATTTTAAGGTGAAAAGAGACGCTTGCACATGGCGTACGAGGACGCGCGCAGCGCTGTAGATGACCTCACCATAAAGGTGAAGCGCTCCGACATAGTCTACAGGCACATGCACGACCCTGCGCTCATGAAGCGCTACTACAGCATGAAGATGTTGCCCATAATGGACAGGATGGGACTTGCTGGATCATCGCCTACGGACGTGTTCATAGGCAGCTTCAATTACCCCAATGTCTTCATAGGGCCGATGGTCCCGCCAGAATTTGGGGATACGTCGCTGCTCGGCACGCCAGAAAGGTGGCGCAGTTTCAGCATACCGAAGATAGTCGAGATGCGCTCGAAGCTCGTCCGCGGCATGTACCAGTCGAACGTCAGGAACGTCGAGAAGGGAAGGGTGGAGGAGCAGGTGCGCGACCTCGCGCTCGCCGAAAGGCCGGCCGAAACTGAAGTCAACTTCGCGAAGAAGCCGTTCGTCAGCATGCAGCTCAACGACGATTCTCAGCCGTTCGGCCCAAGCGTCAGGCTCAAAGACCTCGAGGTCTACAACACGAGGGCCGACCGCGACATAACGAGGCTTTATTCAGATACGGATGCGAAGGCCTCCACTGCGATACTCGAACTCTACGACCGTGATATTCCTGTATCTAAGATACAGCAGGCGCTCTCTGCCGGCACGCTTGGAATTGGAGGCAGCAGGAGGTTCGTGCCGACGCGCTGGAGCATAACTGCAGTCGATGACACGATTGGCAAGAGCAACCTCGAGAAGGTAAAGACACTGGACAGTGTCGACGCCATTTATGCGTTCTATCATGCCTCGCTCGACAATCGCTGGCTCATATTCTTCATACCTGGCAACTGGGAGTACGAATCGGCGGAGGCGTGGTATCCGAACACGATATGGAACGAGAACGGGAAGGAGGTATCGGTCTATTCGTCGTACGAGGGTTACTACGGGCGCAAGACGTACGCCGAGATAGGGGGATGCTACTACGCGGCGAAGGTGGCCGTTACAGAGAGACTGCTATCCATGAAGAGGCAGGCGAGGGTGGTGATACTTAGGGAGGTGCATGAAGGCTACCTCATGCCTGTTGGAGTATGGAACGTCAGGGAGCACGTCCGCGAGGCGCTCTCGAAAGAACCGCAGATCATGCACACCGCAGCGGAACTGTTCGGATATGTCAAGAACAAGATGGATATCTCAAACAGGGACTGGATAGCGAACTGCAGGATTCTCAGGGAGATGCTTGTGCAGAGGCGCCTTTTCGGCTAAGGTGCGGCGATGTCACGTAGGAGTTAATGTTCCTTTGTTCTTTGTCTTCCTTTCATCCGATGCCCTTTCTCTTCTCATCCTTGATGAGCCACTTGTCCTTGAGGCGAGGGGTGTTGTCGGTCCTTATCATGCCCTCTATCCTTTCCTTTATCCTTTCCTTCTCCTTCTCGGCCTCATACTTATCCATCGCCTCCTTGAGGGTTGCGGCAAGTCTTTCGTAGCCGTGAGACGCTGCGATGTCGTATGCGGTCATGTTGTTATTATCTTTGAGAGTGGGGTCGGCGCCGTGGGAGAGGAGCAACTCGGCGAGGGCGGGGTAATTGTTGAAAGAAGCCAGTATCAGGGCGGTGTCGCCGGAGTCGTTCTGGAAGTTGGGGCCCGCACCGTGGGAGAGGAGCTCCTTCACTGCCTTGAGGTCTCCCTCTATTGCTGCGGAAAGCAGCTCCATGCTCATCTTATCTTTGTCTTCCATAATCGTCCCTTGCTCCTTTCGCTTGGCATCCTGACCCTGTTGCTCTTTCGTCTTTGTGATACGCATGAAATTCACACTTAAACCGTGTGTTTCCAGATATATATTGGTATTTTGGCTTCCGATATTGACGTAGAAGCTGATGGTGCGAGCGCCGTACAGCCGCGAAAGCTGATATCTGCAACGCATGATTCTCAGGAAGATGCTTGCGCAGAAGCGCCCCCTTGGATACACGGTGGTGTAGGTTCAGTCGCCCTGGGTAAGTTCACCCTCGTATAGGATGCAGAATCTGGTGTCCCTCCTCAGCTGTATGTCGTCCCTGAACACCCACCTGGCGTTGGCGTACTTCTCTGCAGAGAGCAATGTGGAACTCTCCAGTATCGCTTCCCGCTCCGCTGTGCCGATCACCTCAAGCTGGCCTACCGGCAGCCTCGCCATCATCGCGCTGATTAGATCCTCTTTGTCAACCGCGGTCCGTTTCGTGCCGCGAAGGTCGTGAAGGTTCGGGAGGGTACCCAATTCCGTGAAGTCCTTCCTGTCCACGTGCAACAGCGCGTCTATCATACTGAGGTCCCACGGCCTGATCACAACGACGCCATGGTAAAGGAAGGAGCGGTTGGGCGATATTGATTGCCCGTGGCCCGCTATCGGTTTGCCGTCTATCCTTATGCTCGACGACCTCGGCATCGAGATCTCGTGGCTTCCCCCGATGAGTCCGGCTATGGCGTCGGCGAGTATGGAGCCGAAGCGCTTGTGCATCTCGCGCGGGAACGGGTCCACGCTTCCGTGCAGCGGGCCAGCGATGCTGTACTGCAGCGTGTTCCTGTCCAGGTATATCGGCCGCCCGCCCGTCATCCTCCTCGATACATCGCACCCGTCTGCGCTGCCCGACTTTATCACGTCATAGTGGTCTCCTGAGCCGAGTATGACCGATGGCTTGGCAACGTCGTAGAACCTGATGAAGAACCTGTCCTCCTTATCGGCCCTCTCCTTGAGAATCTCGTCTATGGCCATGTTCTGTGCTGCGCTGAACGTATCATAGCCGAAGAGAACAATCCTCGAGCTGCCGAATGGGTTCTCCTTCCTTTTCTGCAGCGACTGCATTGGAGCACTTCATGGGCAGTAGTTGCCCGAGTCGTCTGACGTCCTGCCACATTCCTCGCTGCCCACGTTGTCTTGCCGCGTGCCCTCCTTGTTCAGCGTAAAGTCGTCATCGATTACCCTCCTTTTGCATGCAGGAACGTGTTCCTTGTCTGGGGCAACCGGAACGGGCTGTTTCTCGTCCTTTCTCAGCGCCGCGACGTTCGAAGATGCAACCTTCCTCGATTCGGTGATCGATTTGTTCATAGCATAACCTTGTTGATTGATTTGCAGCCCACCTATTTAATCCTTAGCTGAACCGAAATTTTGCTTCCTTGCGAGCTTCTTCAGTTCCCTCTGCTTGAAGTACTTCTCCAGCGGTGTCTTGCTAACCATGGACGCAGCCGCGAACCCTGCGATGTAAACCAACACTGCAAGAAAGTTGGGCCTCCCCCCACCTGACAGGGTGTATACCGCGAATCCCGCTGTTGCCCCTGCCCCGAGTGCCGTGAATACCTGCGCCCATGACGCGCGCGATTCCGCCTTCCTGAGAAGATTGTTGTACCTGGCGGCATCCTTGCGTTTCATGTCCCTCTCGAACGAGACGAGCTTTTCCCTTCCCACCCTCTTGGTTTCGGAGCGCTCAATTGCCTTCGAGCCCCCCTTGACGACCCTGCCGTCCTGCATCACATAGGAGCTGCTGCGCTGGTCGCGTTCGGCATCGTTAATCTTTATGCTTGCCATGCTTTAAGGTAGACCGAGCCACATATATATGCTTTTCTTAGACTGTGTAAGAGTTTAAGATTCTCACGGGATTTTGTCGACGGAAAATATGGCTTGTCATCGGAAGCACATGATTACGCCGTTCGACGACAGGTTTTTGCACTAAGGCAGTGCGAGAATTTTCCTGTCGTCTAGGCGTGAAAATATTAAACT
>JACWAL010000012.1 GCA_014874295.1 Microcaldota archaeon | reverse complement strand
GGCTGAAAGTGCTGGTTTGAGAGTCATAAAGGTAGACCCGATGAACACGACGAAACTCTGCAGCGGCTGCGGCAACATCAAAGATACGCCGCTGTCAGAGCGGACATACGTCTGCAGCGCGTGCGGCCTGCACATAGATAGGGATATAAATGCCGCAGTAAATATACTCAACAGAGCTACCGCCGGACCGGCGGGAAATCACGCTCGGGGAAACAATGCAAGACCTCAAAATGAGGCAGTTGTCGAGGAGCCGAGAACATACCCCGCAATCGCGGGGGAAGCCCCTACCTTCAGGTAGGGGAGGAGGTCACCAAATGGTGGTTATCTTCAAATACCTGGTCACGGCCGCACTGCCGTATATAAACAACGTCCCGCACCTGGGGCACCTGATAAGCACGCTGCTGCCTGCGGACGTGTACTCCCGATACCTGAAGATGTCGGGGCACGAGTGCATCTATGTCTGCGGCAGCGACGAGTACGGCACAACAACAGAGATAGAGGCCTTCAAAGAGCACATAACGGCAAAGGAGCTTACAGACCGCAACTACAAGATATCGAACGAGGGCTTCAGGCACATGGGGTGCAGGCCGGACATCTTTTCCAGGACGTCTAATCCTGCGCACACCAGGATAGTGCAGGGCATCTACGAGAAGGTCAAGTCAAACGGCTACACCTACGAGCGCGAGATCGAACAGCTCTACTGCGAGAAGGATCGGCGCTTCCTCGCCGACAGGTTCGTCGAAGGCAAGTGCCCGTACTGTGGCTACGACCGCGCGAAGGGAGACCAGTGCGAAAATTGCGGCAAGGTGCTGGAGCCGCACGAGCTGATCAATCCGAAGTGCACGATCTGCGGCACCGTGCCCGTAAGGAAGAAGAGCAGCCACGTCTTCTTCGCGCTGAGCAAGCTGACTAACCAGCTGAAAGGCTTTGTAGAGAAGCAGGACTGGTTCCCGAGCCCGAAAAACTTCGCGCTCAGTTGGATAAGAGAAGGCCTCGAGGATATAGACATACAGCGCGACATCGAGTGGGGCATACCCATACCTGGGAAGGAGGGCGGCGTGCTCTACTCGTGGTTCGACGCGCCCATAGGTTACATAACGTTCAGCGAGGAGCTGGGCAAGGAGCAGTGGTGGCATGACAGCGACACGAGGCTCGTGCACTTCATCGGCAAGGACAACATCGCCTTCCATACCATGTTCTTCCCAGGCGTGCTCATCGCCGCGAATGGGTACATACTGCCGTGGAAGGTTGCGGCCTATGAGTTCCTCAACTGGGAGGAAGGAGAGAAGTTCTCCAAGTCGAGGGGCATAGGGCTGACTGTCCCGCAGGCGGCTGAGCTCTACCCTGCAGACTACTGGAGGTACTATCTGCTCACGATATTGACGGAACACAAGGACACGAACTTCTCGTGGGATGACTTCCAGGGCAAGGTCAACGTCGATCTGAACGACACGATAGGCAACTTCGTGCACAGGACACTCACGTTTGCCGACAGGTTCTATGGGGGAAAGGTGCCAGAACCGGGTCAGCTGACCGATCAGGACAAGGCAGCGCTGGCTACGATAAAGACGACAGCAGATGCGACAGCCGCGGATATAGAAGCAATATCACTGAAAGACGCGCTAAACAAAGTTGTGAATCTCGCGAGGCTGGGCAACCAGTACGTGCAGGGCGAGGCGCCGTGGGCGAACGAGGAGAGGAGGCCGACAGTTATCTTTGTGGCGCTGAACATGGTGCATGCGCTCTGCGTACTGCTTTCACCATTCATACCGGAAAGCGCCGCAAGGATAAGGCAGATGATAAACTACAACACCAACCTGACATGGGTCGATGCTACGGTAGAACCCAAGCCAGGCACCCAATTGGGCAAGCCGGTGCCGCTGTTCTCAAAGATAGAGGACAGCGAAATCGAGGTTTACAAGAAGAGATTCAGCACGGCTAAGCGCTGACCTCATCTTTCATTCCTTCTTTTTGATGCAGTTGAAGAAGATCTCTCAACCGCATGCCCTCCGAACTCGTTGCGCACCGCTGCTATCAGCCTCTTGCCGAGCACGAAATTTCCGCTCGTATCCTTCCTTATGGCAGTAGCGACGTCGAACGCCGGCGCATAGCCGCCAACGGCGTTCTTCGTCCTTTCGAGCTCCTCTATCGTGACGCTACCGATCTTCGGCTCTATGTCACTGAAATCGGGCTTGCCGAGGGCGCTGGTGGTCAGGTCTAGCAGCCAGCTCCTTATTACCGAGGCGGGCTGCCACACGCTTGTTGCCTTCCTGAGGTCTATCGGGTGCTTGAAGCTGCTCAGCAATCCCACACCCTCAGCGAGGCCCTGTAGGTAAACATACTCAACGATGTTGTGGACGCTCTTGACGAAGTGCCCGCTGCCCGCCGGACCGAAGTACGCATAGCCGCCTTTCGGCGCGAGCGCCCTGCACGCCGGCTCTATGTCCTTGAAGTGGCTCTTGTCTCCTCCTATCATCAGCGTGTAGCCGTTCTTGAGGCCCCACACACCACCAGAAACGCCGCAGTCGAAGAATATGACCCCCTTTTCCCTGCAAATTCGGTCGTGCCTCTCGGCGTTCTCGTAGAAGTCGTTCGCGCCATCAATGAGTATGTCGCCCCTCTTCAAGTGCTTCAGCACCTCGTTTATCATGTCGTCGGTGGCCTGCCCCGCAGGAAGCATGGTCCACACTATCCTCCTCTTCGGCAGCTTCCCGATCATCTCATCTATGCCGTATGCAGGTATCGCGCCCTTCCTCGCGATTCTCTTCGTTTTCTCGGGGGACCTGTTGTAGGCCACGACCCGGACGCCGCGCTTCGCCATCCTCTCAACCATACCCGCTCCCATCCTTCCCAGTCCTATGAATCCCAGTTCCATGCAATCCTCCTCGCCATTTCAAACTATAAGGTATTTACCTTTTTATAAATAGAAGACTTAAAACCTCTGCTTTAACCGGCTTGATGTGACTACATGATCTGAATATCAGGAACATTCCCCCTACTTCGTAGGGGGTTGAAGGAAACAGGTATCTCTTTTTCTGTCGAAATTCTCTTGGCGGCAGAGTGACCGCGACCTACGCGGTCGGATTTTCTGCCACCGAAGTGTCAATATGGATAG
>JACWAL010000011.1 GCA_014874295.1 Microcaldota archaeon | reverse complement strand
CTATCCATATTGACACTTCGGTGGCAGAAAATCCGACCGCGTAGGTCGCGGTCACTCTGCCGCCAAGAGAATTTCGACAGAAAAAGAGATACCTGTTTCCTTCAACCCCCTACGAAGTAGGGGGAATGTTCCTGATATTCATGTTCATGCTGTTCGTCAGCGTTCTCCAAGGCCATAAGCGATGCTGCATTTTATTAACCTTGCATGCGAACCGTTAGCATGCTCATCGCCCTTCCGAGCAGCCTGCCGCAGCTGTTCATCGCGTTGCTGGTAGACACATCCCTATCGTGGCTCCGGTTGTTGATTGCGCTCGCAGTCTCGATGGTAGCCAGCCTTTGGATAGGGATATGGGCTGCAAGGTCAGACCACGCCGGGAGGATCATACTTCCTCTCGTAGACGTATTCCAGACGCTCCCGATACTGGCATTCTTCCCGTTCGCAATATACGTGATAGTGACGTACGTGCCGTCGCCATTGGGCACGAACGCGGCTGTGATCTTTCTCATAATAACGAGCATGACATGGAACATAATCTTCGGCGTCTACGAATCGATAAAGGCCATGCCGAAGGAGCTGTTCGAGGTTTCTGATGTTTACAGACTCTCGAGGTGGCAGCGCATAAGAAAGGTCTATGTCCCGGCGGTCATGCCCAAGGTGGTGGAGCAGGCTAACCTGTCATGGGCGATAGGGCTGTTCTACCTGGTCACGAGCGAGATATTCGCGGTGGGCAGCACGTTCTATTCGGTGAACGGCATAGGCGTGGCGCTGACCGTGCTTGCAGTATCCGGGAACTTCACGGCATACATGATGGGGCTTGCGGTGTTCATTGCTTTCGTGCTCGCCACAAGGTACGTGCTGTTCGCGCAGCTCGAGAAAAGGTTCAGCATGACTAAACAGTTCGCCGCGCCAGCACACTCCAAAAGGCACCTGACCAGGCTTGGCGTGACGCACAAGGTCAGGCTGTCGCGCGAGATATCTAGGCTCATGAGGGAGAGCATGCCCACGAAGCGCGTCGTGAGGAAGGCATTGCCCACGAAGGTAATGCAGCCGACAGCGGCTGTTCAGATGACTGCAAAGCGCCGCACTCTGAAGGCGTACCAGTGGCTCATGCCCGCGCTCGCCGTGCTGCTCGCCGCGCTCTACCTGACCGGGATAATCAACAGCACGGTAATCGGCTATGAGGCAGAGGTCCTCGTGGCGCTCGTGTCGACGTTTGCCAGGGTCTGGCTCGCCTTCATAGCCATTTTGGTGGTTGCGGTGCCGCTCAGTGTGTATATTATCTTCTTCTCGAAGAGGCTTAACGCTTACATAACGGTCTTCCAGGTGCTTGCCTCGATACCCGCGACGATGGTGCTGCCGATAATCGTGCTGGCGCTCTCAGGCCTCGCCTTCCAGGCAGAGGCTGTCGCTTTCATAGTCTTCTTCCTGAGCGGCATCTGGTACGTGATATTCAGCGTCATAGCGGAATCGAAGGTGATAGACATGGAGATCATTGAGGTCAAGAAGGTCTTCAGCGTCAGGGGCATGAAGGCCTGGAAGGACGTCTACATACGCGTGATAATACCGGGCTTGATAACTGGGGCTGTGACTGCCATAGCTGCGGAATGGAACGCGAGCATAATCGCAGAGTACTTCACGAGCACGGGCATAGGCAACGGGACCGTGCTCAGCCAGGTCGGTGCGGGCATAGGCAGGCTGCTCGATCTCTCGCTCGCGTCCGGCAACCTCACACTCATGGTGATAGCGCTAATAAACCTGACTGTCATGATACTGCTGATAAACACGTTCGTTTGGAAGAGGCTGTACAGGCGCATGTCCGAGACATACTCCTGAGGTGGCATGATGTCCGTAATAAGCGTAGAGCACGTGTCTTTCGATTACACTGATACTGGTGGCAAGCCCGTGGAGGTGTTGAAAGATATCTCGTTCACGGCCGAGAAGGACGAGTTCGTCTCGATTGTCGGGCAATCTGGCAGCGGCAAGAGCACCTTCCTCAGGATAGCGGCCGGGCTCATGGAGCCGAAGGGAGGGCGCATACTTTACAACGGCAGGGAATTGCATGGTATAGAGCCGCACCTCTCGTTCGTCTTCCAGGACTTCGCGCTCATGCCGTGGCTGACCAACAGGGAGAATGTCAAGATCGGCCTGTCCGCGTCGAAGGAGAGTGACGACAGGAAGGACAGGCTGGCCGAGGACCTGCTCGGGAAGTTCGGGCTGAAGGATTTCGTGGACGCATATCCAAACGCGCTCAGCGGGGGCATGAAACAGCGCGTCGGCATCGCACGGGCGATAGCCTCCAATCCTTCGGTGCTGCTGATGGACGAGCCGTTCAGCTCCCTTGACGAGCTCACGGCCGAGGAGCTCAGGAAGGACATAGTCAAGCTGCTCAAGAACAGGACGATAGCGGTGCAGAGCGCCATAATGGTCACGCACAACGTCGAGGAGGCAATAGAGCTGTCGGACAAGATTGTCATATTCTCGAGCAAACCAACGGTCGTGACTGCAACGCAGTCCGTGAGGCTCAAGTACCCGCGCGACAAGTACTCCAAGGAATTCAAGGTCGCAACTGAGAGCGTGCTCGCCTACCTGAGCGAGGACGCAAAGAAAGAGGCCATGCAAGCATCGAAGTAAGAATTCCCCTTTGACATCGCTTATCTTATCCGGAAAGCCTCCTATGATAGTCGTGGTTTGCCTGCTTTAGCGTGTTTCTTTACTGCACGCGACAGCGTTCTCATCTCTTCTTACCTCCATTAAGCTTCACTTCCTGATTATCCAGTTAATGCCGGCCACTGCATTGCCGGAAAGCTCCGGCGCGTCGTCTATCCTTTTCAGCCTCGCGAAAAGATCGTAGATCCTGCTTTCCTCCGCAGACTTTACACTTTTCAATATTTTGCCGGGGGACGAAAGCAGCATGTTGATCGTGGATTTGGCGTCGTAGCTGCAGGAAGCGTAGACCAGAGGCGCCAACAGGCCGCCAAGGAGGTTGCCATATGAGCCGATGTGGTTGTAGAACCTTTCGTTGTCGCGCTTGGCTTCCTCGTCCTTCATGTCCCACCATTTCGCGAAGGACTCGAGACTGTCGCCGAGTATGTAGTGCCATATCCTCTCTATGCCGAGCTGCATGCCGTTTGAGTGGCTGTGCCAAAGCTTGTCCAACGTGCCCGGTTCCGAGCCCTTGCTGAGGAAGGCGGCGTTGAAGAAATAGGCGCCAGCCTCGATGAACATGCTCGAGAAGACGTCATCGTCGTGCGGTACCATGGCCTTGCCTCCCATGGACATGCTGTACTCATAGTAATGGAAAACCTCGTGGGGAATGGAATCGAGCGAATCGTACCTGGCGATTACCATGTCGCTTCCCAGGGGATAAAAGGCTTTCGTGGAACTGTCATTTCCTATTGTCTCGGTCAGTTTCACGTCCGGGAATTCGATGCCGCAAGACCTCGGCACGAGTCTGTTTAGGAGCCTAGAGGCGCTCAGGGCCATCGCTTCGGCTACATCGTATGCCTGCACCTTCTTCGGGTCCTTCGTTGCTCTCTCGATTCGCACCCACATCTGTCGCACCTTCTTGCATCAGATTTGCTGCTTTCCTGATATATAAGGATTTTTATTAGCCGTAACAGTTTAATATTTTCACGCCTAGACGACAGGAAAATTCTCACACTGCCTTAGTGCAAAAACCTGTCGTCGAACGGCGTAATCATGTGCTTCCGATGACAAGCCATATTTTCCGTCGACAAAATCCCGTGAGAATCTT
>JACWAL010000010.1 GCA_014874295.1 Microcaldota archaeon | reverse complement strand
TCCGAGAGAATAAAGAGCTCCAAGTACGACCGCGATGATGAGGATAGCCCAGCCGTACGTCATCAGGTATTCCATCGCTGACTGCGACTTCTCTCTCCGCATAGCGCCCATTTTGTATCACTGTGAAGCCATAAAAAGGTTACTCAGCTTCCCTCCTGACTACCCGTATCACTCCGGGTTTCGGAGAGAAGATGTCGCCGCTCCTCTCGAGCTCGCTTATGTATTTCATTGCTGTAGCGTTGTCCATGCCCGCCTTCTCCGCTTCCTCTGTTATGCGCTGGATCTTGGCGCTGCCCTCCTTCTCCTCGAGGCTCTTTATTATCGAGAGCATGGAATTGAGCCTGTCGACCTTCTCCCTCGGCATTCCGGTGAGTATCGTGTCTATGTCGCGCCTGCCGCCCCTGTCAATCGCGAGCGTCCTGAGCATGTATTCCGACAGGGCTATGGCGCGTTCCGCGTCCGATATCTCGACGATGCCGACCAGCCTCGTCTTCGCGCTGGCCTCGGCCATCCTCACCAAACCTTCTATCTGCCTTGGCGTTATCGGCACGGCGCCCTGCTTCGCGCCGGTCTTCCTGAGCTCCACGTAGTAGTCCTCGATTTTTGCCCTCGCCTCCGGACCCAGCCTAGGCATTACGTTCTTCCTGGCATAGGCTATGTACTTCCTGAGGAACTCGGTGTCGATCGGCGGCGCCTCGACCTGCTCGTATCCTTCCAGTTCCGCAATCTGCGCCCCCGCGGCCTCGTGCTGCAGCAGTATGTGCTTCGCTATGTCCTTGTCGAGCTGCGCATCCATGATATCCTTTATCGGGAATATGAGGTCGAACCTCGAGAGGAGCGTCGGCGGTATGTCGAACTGCTCCGCGGGATAAATGTTGACGTCGAACCTCCCGTACTTCGGGTTAGCGGCGGCGAGGACTGCCGCACGCGCGTTGAACGTCGCGATTATGCCTGCCTTCGCGACGCTTATCGTCTGTGACTCCAACGCCTCGTGCATCGCGGCCCTGTCCTCGTCGTTCACCTTATCAAACTCATCGATAGCGACGATTCCGCCGGATCCCAAAACCAGGGCCCCCGCTTTCAACGTCCATCCGCCGTCGGAAAAGTCATCCCTCTCCGCAATCGCGGTCATGCCGCCTCCAGTAACAGACTTGCCGCTTACGTATATGCCCTTCGGTACGAGCTTGGACACGGACTGCAGTATCCTCGTCTTCGCGCTTCCAGGGTCGCCTATCAGCAGTATGTGCATGTCGCTTCTTATCAGGCCACCGTCAACGAGGCGCTTGCCGGGCGTGCCTCCGAAGAGCTGCAAGGCCACTGCCTGCTTTATCTCCTTGTAGCCGTAGATCGAAGGCGCGATCGAAGCCGCGACCTTATCGAATATCGCTGGGTCCTTGGCGAGCTCCCTTATCCGCCTTTCCTCCTCATCAGTTATGTTAAGCTCGGCGAACTCCTTCTGCTTCGGCACTATCGACACAGTATCGAGGAACATGGTGTAAAGGTTCTTCTCCAGCTTGCCGCGCTGGTTGCGCCTTGGACGGATGCGCAGTATGCCAGTCAACTCTATGCGGTCTCCCGGTATGACAGTGTTGACCAGGTCATCTTCTATCCAGACTTCGAGCTGCCAGGTCGGTGTGTTGCCCCTGAGCTTCTCCAACGGGTCCTGCACGGCTATCTTCTGCAGGTTTATGAATTTCGACTCCTCCGGGACTGTTTTCATCGACGGGCGCTTGCATTGGGGGCACCTGTCAGGCATCTCGTCCTTGTCGACGTTAACCCTTATGGTGGCGCCGCAGAACGTGCACTTGTACGCCCCCAGCTTGACTTTCGGGTTTATCTCCGACCTCTTCACTATGAGGCCGTCCAGGTGTATGAGCTTGCTTATGTACTTCGAACCAACGTCCTGCACGAGCGGGTCGTTCGTGTCCTGCCCGAAGAAGCGAGTGTGTGGCTCATAGCCGTCCTGTATGACGAACTCCATCTTGTCCTTGAGCGATTCGGTCGCCGCGTCGATCACTATGTCAGGGGTCTCGAGGAGCTGGTCAGCAAGCTCGGGGTCGAACTTCTCCAGGTCCTTGAAGTCCACCGCAAGGCTCAACTTGTCTGGGTAGGAGGTCATGAGCACCTCTATCTTGTCTTTATAGTGCCTGTCGAAGAACTCGTCGAACTTTACCTTCATTCCCTCCATGACGGCGTCTGCCATGTCCCCACAAACCGATTTCTAAGTACACGTATAAAAGGCTTTCATTCTTTGGGGAATAATGGCTGTAATACCTCAGAATATCCCGAATCTTTTCTTCTTGGTGTCGAGCTCCTCGAACCGTTTTATCAGGTCGCGCTGCTCTTTTGTCATGCTCTTTGGTATGTCTACCCTGACTGTCACAATCTCATCACCATAACCCGTGCGCTTGAAGCGCGGCATGCCCTTCCCTCTTATAAGTATCTCAGTGCCGTCTGTCATGCCCCCCTCTATATCGATTTTGTGCTCGCCGGAGAGCGTCGGTACAGCGACGGTACCGCCTAGCAGCGCGGTGTAGAAGGGTATGTGCGCGTCAACGTGTATATGTTCACCGTCACGCTGGAAGGTACCGTCCCGCCCGATGCGCGTCTCGACGTAGAGGTCGCCCGTCCTTCTTGACCCGAAGTCACCCATGCCCGCGAGTCTGAGCTGCATGCCGTTGCCCACCCCCTTGGGTATAGACACGGTTACGGTCTGCTCTGCTACCTTCCTGCCCGTGCCATTGCAGTCCCTGCACGTCCTCTCGACCGTCTTGCCGGAACCGCCGCATTTCGGGCACTGCGTCACTGTCTGCATCACCCCGAACGGCGTGCGCACAGTGCTCGTCGCCCTCCCAGACCCGTTGCACCTGCCGCACGCGAGCACGCTGCTACCAGGCTCCGCGCCGTTGCCGTTGCAGCGTTCGCATCTTACCACGTGGCGCACCCTCAGCTTTTTGTCCGCTCCGGTGTAAGCCTCCTTGAGGGTCAGGTCGACGCGCGCCAGTATATCGTTGCCGACGTCGCCCCTCTGCTGCGTCCTGTTGCCGAAGCTGAACATACCTCCGAATATGTCGTTAATGTCCTCGTTCCCGAAGCCGAACCCCATGTCGCGGAAGACCTTCTCGAAGTCGAAGTCGCGGAAGATGTCCTGCTGGGTGTACCTTTGGTTGAAGCCCTCGGGTCCGTACGCATCGTACTGCTTCCTCTTCTCCGGATCGCTAAGGACCGCATAGGACTCGTTGATCTCCTTGAACTTTTCCTCGCTGGCTTTGTCCTTGGCGATGTCGGGATGATATTTGAGGGCGAGCGTCCTGTACGCCCTCTTGATCTCGTCCTGGCTGGCGTTCTTGCCTACGCCCAATACCTCGTAGAAGTTCCTGGCCATAGGATCATTTCTCTACCTTGAAGTCTGCATCGGAGGCGCCCGGCTGGCCTGAACCGCTGTCCGTGCCGCCCTGGTCTGGACCGGGTTGGCTCTGTTGGCCCTGGTTCCCGTACATGCTCTTGCCTATCTCCTGCAGCGACTGCGCAAGCGCCTCGCTTAGGGTCTTCATGGCGGTGTAGTCCCCGTCCTTGAGCGCCTTCTCGAGCGCGTCCTTCACCTTCGTCACCTTGTCTGCGACGTCGGCAGGCACCTTGTCCTTGTACTCCTTGAGGGTCTTCTCCGCAGTGTAGAGCATCGACTCCGCGCCGTTCCTTGTCTCAACGTTCTCCCTCTCCTTCTTGTCCTGCTCCTCGTACTGCTTCCATTCGCTGACTTTCTTCTCGATCTCGTCCTTGCCCATCTTGTTTGGGGCGACGATGTCCATGCCCTGTGCCTTGCCCGTCGCCTTGTCCTTCGCTGTCACATGCAGTATGCCGTTGCTGTCGATGTCGAACGTCACCTCTATCTGCGGCATTCCTCTCGGCGAAGGAGGTATACCAGTAAGCTGGAACCTGCCGAGCGGTATGTTGTCCCTCGCCATTGCCCTCTCACCCTGCACGACGTTTATGTCAACGGCAGACTGGTTGTCATCGGCAGTGCTGAAGATTTGCGACTTTTTCACTGGTATGGTCGTGTTCCTTTCTATTATGTTGGTAGCGACGCCTCCGAGCGTCTCTATGCTGAGCGTGAGAGGAGTCACGTCCAGGAGGACGATGTCCTTGACCTCGCCCGTCAGCACTCCAGCCTGAACGGCCGCACCGAGAGCCACTGCCTCCATGGGATCCACACCCCTCTCGGCTTTCTTGCCGAGCAGCTGCTCCACATAGCGCTGCGCTATCGGCATCCTTGTTGGACCACCTATCAGTATGACCTTGTCCACGCCGCTGGGCTCGAGCTTCGCGTCCTTGAGCGCCTGCATTACGGGCTTGGTGGACTTCTCGATTATCGGGATGACGAGGCTCTCGAGCTTCGCCCTAGTGAGCTTGTACGTGAAGTTTATCGGCCCGGACTTGCTCTGTGCTAGGAACGGGAGGTTTATTTCACTCTCCAATACTGTGGAAAGCTCTATCTTCGCCTTCTCCCCTGCCTCGCGGAGCCTCTGCGTGGCCTGCATGTCCTTCGTCACGTCGATGCCGTGCTGCTTCTTTATCTCGTCAGCAAGGAAGGCAAGTATGGCACTGTCCATGTCCGTGCCTCCGAGCTGTGTGTCCCCGCTGGTCGACTTGACCTCAAAGACACCATTGCCGAACTCCATGATCGTCACGTCAAGCGTGCCCCCTCCAAGGTCGTAGACCATGATCTTCATCTCCTTGCCGGTCTTGTCGAGGCCGTACGCGAGGCATGCAGCGGTCGGCTCGTTGACCAGCCTGACGACCTCCAGGCCCGCTATCTCCCCTGCATCTTTCGTCGCTTGTCTTTGGTTGTCGTTGAAGTATGCAGGCACGGTTATGACTGCCTTTGTCACGGGTTCTCCCAGGAAGGCCTCGCTGTCTTCCTTTATCTTCTGCAGCAGCATGGCCGACAGTTCCTGCGGTTTGTACTCCTTCGCAAATATCTTGTACTCGAAGTCAGTGCCCATCTTCCTCTTGAACGCGCTGGCTGTACCTTCCGGATTGGCCACGGCCTGCCTCCTTGCTGGCTCACCGACAAGCTTGTGCCCGTCCTTCGTGAACGCCACGTAGCTCGGGAAGGCCTTGCCGTATAGGCTGGCTCCCTCGCTGCTTGGTATTATCGCTGGGCGACCGCCTTCCAATACGGCAGCGGCGCTATTTGATGTACCTAGGTCTATGCCAATTATCTTTGTCATTTCATTCACCTTTGAATATCACTCATTGTTTTTCTGTCCGTCTTTTTCACTATCCGCTTCTGCAATTTTGGGCTTCGCGACAATCACCGCGGCAGCGCGGAGCATCTTGCCGTTGAAAGCGTATCCCTTCTTTATCACTTCCAGTATATGTCCGTCCTCCTTTCCGTCCTCTTCCCTGACCATCATTATCTCGTGCTTGTAAGGATCGAACTTATCGGTTGTGTCTACCTCCTTCAGCCCGCTCTTCTTGAGCGCGTCCATGAAATTCGAGTAGAGCAGCTCCACGCCCTTTGCGAGCGCCTTGTCATCGGACCTCATTGCGGATACCAGCATCAGGTCGAATTCGTCGACTATGCCGAGCATCGACCTGAGCAGCTCGGCCTTGCCGAGCTCCTTCGCCTCGCCGATGTCCTTCATGGTCCTCTTCTTGTAGTTGTCGAACTCCGCCGCAAGCCTCAGCAGCCTCTCCTTCAATTCCGCGCGGTCGTCCTGCGTCTTTTCCTCGCCCCCCTGCCTCGCGGCTTCTGGCGCGGGCTGCGACTTTGCATCCTTGTCCTTCGCTTCATTCTCCACTTTGGCGTTGTTGTCTTTCATCAGGAACCACCAGTCAGTCTATCTTCACTTTCCTGCCCCTGCTGTGCTGCAGGTCGAATGCGCGGTCGAACTCCCTGGCCGCATCAAGTATGCGCATCATCTCCCTGTTAATATCGTACTCTATCTCTTCTATGGCACTCGAGAGTTCCTGCGCCCTCAGGTAGTATTTCCTACCCTTCTTGACGACGAGGCCGCTGTCTATGAACCTGTTGAGATGATATATGACAGTGCTCCTCGCGACCTTCGGCTTCAGCACTATCTGCGAGCTCGATATGCCCGTGTTGCCCGCGGCCGCGACGACGAACCTCTTCAGTATCTCAGCCTCTATGCTGTCCTTCTCGTTCGGGTTGGACAGGCCGAATGCCTCGCAAAGCCAGCGTATGAACTCGTCAGGGTTCCTGTACGCGGGCTTATCGACAGCCTTTATGACTATTTTCTCCATATTCTTATATTATGAGGCAACGTATATAAATACCTTTCTTAGCATAATATATTGAAATGTCAAGAAAAACTTGACATATTGAGGGTGATAGGATGAAGGACGAAAAAGAGGAGAAAGAGGCAAGGAGAAGGCACGGACTCGTGCCTGCCGACGATTGGGGTTGGTTTGCAGACCCGTTCCCGAGGTGGTTCACTGACCCGTTCAGAGGTATGCACGGGAATATGCTGGGGGAGTTCTTCAGTGAGGGTCTCACTGTTCCCAGGGTTGACATAAAGGACAAGGGGAACTCGTTCGTGGTGGAGGCGGACATGCCCTCTGTGGACAAGAAGGACATAGACCTCAAAGTCAGCGACGATACCATAACCATAAAGGCTGAAAAGACAAGAACAGAAGAGCGCAGCGACGGCAGCTTCTATTCAAAGGAGAGGAGCTCATCCGGCTATTACAGGATGGTCAGGCTGCCAGAGGAAGTGGACGCGAGCAGCGCGAAGGCGTCATACAAGGACGGTACTCTGACGATAGAGGTCAAGAAGGCGAAGGGCACAGCAACCCACGAAGTGAAGGTCGAGTGAAGCACCCTTTCCGAATGGCATAGGTCGTGACCCAAATAAGGGCCACGGCCACCTGTCTATATCTGGATGTCATCACGAGGACCGTAGGTACGGGAGCGAGCAGAACCAGAAACGGCTCGGTCCAAAGCACGCGCATCAATGATAGTAACCCGACGTCCAGGAGCCGTTGTATATGACATTCGTCGGCACACCATTCCTGTTATTGCCGCTGTAGTCAATGGTGTCGCCGTTGAGGGGCCACCATCCTTTAAGATACTGGAGGTAGATCGGTGCACCGCCTATGCCCTCGCTGTAGAGGTACTTGACCTGGTTGGCCGTCAGTGAGGTGTTGTAGATTTGGACGTTGGCGATTATACCGTTGAAGTACTGGCCACCACCCCATGACCCTATATACACATTGCCCAACGAGAGGGAGTTCGTGTTACCGATGCTTCCGACCATAGCGCCGTTGACGTAGAGGTACATTGTCGTCCCGTCGTACGTTCCTGCAACCTGGTACCACACCCCAGTAACACAGCCCGAATAATCGATATAGATAGTGGATGGCCCGTTGGATAGCCGACAATCACCCTGTCGGGCCGAGAGATAAAAACTAGTTGCCTGCGTCACCAACATACCTGGCCCACTACTGGGCGGCCCTGTGATTTTTGTCCACACTGCCCATGTAAATAGATAGTTCAGGGATGCGGCCGTCGGGAGCGTTACTTGGCTGCTCTGGCCGTTGAACTGCGTGACGTACTGCGGCAATGCGTTGTTGCAGCTGCCTGTGAGTGCCACGTTCCACGATGTTCCTGGTCCATTAGGTCGGAAGACATGGCAGGAACCCGGCCCTATCTTCGGCATGTATGCGGACATGTTGAAGACTCCGAGAGAATAAAGAGC
>JACWAL010000003.1 GCA_014874295.1 Microcaldota archaeon | reverse complement strand
TCCGAGAGAATAAAGAGCTCCAAGTACGACCGCGATGATGAGGATAGCCCAGCCGTACGTCATCAGGTATTCCATCGCTGACTGCGACTTCTCTCTCCGCATAGCGCCCATTTTGTATCACTGTGAAGCCATAAAAAGGTTGTTGGGCTGCTTTGCGGCGAGTCAGCCCGCACGCTTCCTGGTTATGCTCTTCACTTCCTTGTCTACGTCAATAGGAGCGCCGAGCTCGTTTAGGACATGCAGTGGATATGCCACGGATATGTCCCTCAGCAGCTTTATCTCGCCGGCTATGCCGCTGGACTTCGCGGTGCTCTCCTCTGAAGATATCGAGGCATATATCCTCCTTAGCAGCTCTTCCGACAGCTTCATGAGGTGCTCGGACTCCCTGTGCTCGTACGCTATGTGCCTCGATTCCGCGTCCAGCCATCCCGTTGCATCGGTCTTGACGGTGAACGCCTTGCCAAACGACCGCATGAACTCCGGGGCAACGGGGTAGAAAACCTTATAAAAGACGAATCCAAACGGGTAGGAGAATGAGTACCTGAGAAAAATGCCGGACACGATGACCCTGTCGTCCCAGTCATTCAGGGATTCGATGTAGTCGAACAGATCTATTACGTCCTTGCGCGGCTGTTTCTGCTGGATACCTATGCCCTCCATCAGGTTCTTTATCGCCCTAAGGTGCTTCTTCGAGAGCTGCGCCAGCTCGGCGAACCTCTTCTTCCGCTCGAGGTTATCATACCCCGGTTCCTTCGACCACCTCTCGTATATCTCGTTGACTCTCTCTTCCCCGTAATGGAAGAGGCTCAGCACCTCCTCTACGAAGCTTATCTTGAAGGTCAGGCCGTTCGGCAGCCTCACGTAGTCTCGGGTGATCTCGCCCTTCTTCCTGCGTATCTCTATGAAGCTCGTCGCATGTTTTATGGCGTTGAGCGGATTGCCCCTTACGTATTCAGATACATACGGCTTAACCCATGTGGGCAGCCCGTACTTCTGCAGCGCCTTGTCGACCAACGACGAGAACTTGGTATCCAACCAAACACCTTGCCCTCACTTGTCATCATTGTTTTTGCTTCTCTTTCTTCTTCCCCCTTCTCTTCTTCATTACCATCCTTGCAACAACAACTATTATAACTATTGCCACTACCGCCAAGGCGTACCCGGTAACATCAGACGACGAGGAATTCGGGTACACGACGGCATAATAGTTGTTGGAGCTGGTGAAGAGCTGGTTTGTCCCTGCATTGGCCTGCCTCCACTGTTCGTACATAGTCAGGAGATACCTCCCCTGCAGGCCATTCTGGTCGACGTCTACATAGAACGTCACGTTGGTCTCGTTGCCAGGGGCTAGGTAGCTGATGTAGGCATTGCCTGCTACTGGGGTTATCGGGTAGACGCTCTGCAGCGACAGGCTAACCTCCTGCGCTGGCTCATTGCCCACGTTCTTTATGCGCAGGGTTATCGGGGAGTATGCGCTGCCCGGCATGAGCGTGTCATTCACCGACACTATCTTGAAGACGGCGCTCGGGGCGACGCGTATCGGCAGCGGCGCGGTGACGTTGCTGCGCTGCTGGTAGTTGGACGTGTAGTAACTTAGGTACACGGGCAGCATGCTGTTGTGGTCGCTCGACGACGAGTTGGCCGTTATCGTTATCGTCTCGGTAGCGCTCGCCCCGGGGGCCAGCGACCCCATGAAGAAGCTCGATGCCGAGCTTTGCACGGATATCTGATTTGTGCTGCCGAACGACAGCGTCAGGTTCCTTGCGGTTCCAGTGCCAACGTTCTGCACGAGCACGGTGAGCGTCTGGTTCGACCCCGAATAGAGCAGCTGCGGCATTGCGCTGGATGCGCTGACTACTATTCTGGGGCTACCGGTGGAGATGCTTATCGGGACGCCATAGCTGCTCGAGTGGTTGCCCCTCGCGGTTGAGTAGCTTACGTATATTTCCATCCTGTGCTCTCCAGAGGTTATGTTGCTGCCCACTATCGCGCTCGCGTACGACGCGGCGGACTGCCCGGGAGCCAGGCTGCCCAGCATGAAGAGCGTCTGCCCTGACATGCTGAAGTCGTTCGTGCTTAGCAGGTGAACAGAGACGTTCGATGCGGTGTCGGTGCCCGTGTTGACAGTCGCGAGCTGGAAGCTGAACGTGCTCCCGGGGACCAGCGCGGTCTGCGGTACTATGTTGAAGCTTATCTGCGGCGCTCCGTAGACGTAGAGCGTTATAGGCATAATCGAGGTTCCTGGCAGGTTCGTACTCGAGGTTGTGGGCGCCTCGTAGTTGGCCACAACGTCAAGCGTGTAGAGCCCTGCACTCAGCGTCGGTGGCGCGCGGAACTTGTAGGTGAAGGTGTTGTACCCGAGCCCGCCATATATGCCCGAGCCTATCGAGCTGATCAGGTAGCTACCCGTTGGGGAGACGTTCACCAGCTGGTTATTTGCCTGCAGCGCAAGGTTGACGTTGCTCAGCGCGTCCGAATAGGAGTTGTACAGATTGAAGCTGATGGTAACGTTGCTGCCCGCAACGACAGGGTCTGGCGTGACCCTCAGGTTGGTTATCGAGAGCATGTTGTTGACGCTGCTCACGACTTGCGCTCCGGCTGTAGCCATCAGAAGCATCACCGCCATCGCGGCGATCAAAGGCAATCTCGTGCTGTTCATTCGACCACTCATTATAATCTTGATTAATCAGTGTAGCTCTTGAAGAGCAATATGCTCCCTATTATGCCGAACGCCATGAACGCGGTCATGACGCCCAGGTCCAGGGCTATCTGCGCGAGCGGGTAGTACCCTAGCATCATGACGTTCCTTATCCCCTGCGTCGCGTACGTCAGCGGGTCCACCATGATTATCGGCTGCATGAACGACGGGAATGACGTCGTCGGGAAGAACGCCCCGGAGAGGAACCACAACGGCATGACTATCGTCTGCGCCACTATCGTGTAGACCTCGACCTTCCCTATGCGCGAGGCGAGTATCGTGCTTATGCCCGCGAACCCTATGGCGACCATTATGCCTATTATCACTATCCAGGCGAGGCCGGCCAGCCCCATGGCTATGCCCACGCCGTCGAGCGAACCCACTATCAGGGTTATCGCTATGTAGAGCAGCGCCTCGGTCGCGCCGGCAAGTATCTTGCTCAGCACTATGGAATCCTTGCTTATCGGCGATATGAGGAAGGACTTCAGATTGCCGAGCTGCCTGTCCGTTATGAGGGACATCCCCGTGCCGAATGTCATTCCGAATGCCACTGTCATGCTGAGTATGCCCCCGACGAGGAATACGACATAGCTGCTTGTCGTGCCATAGAGGGGCCTGAGCGACGTGTTGCCATAGCTCCGCTGGTTCGCAAGTATGTTGCTGTCGAAACTGCCGGCCGCCTGCTGTATGGCCGGTAGTACTGCTTGCACCGCCTCGAAGTTTGACGTCGAATAGTACACGTCGACTGCGGGGTTGCCAGCGCTCATTTTGGGGAACGACGGCAGTATCACTATTACTGCAGTGATCTTCCCTTCAGAGAGCTGGTTTAGCGCATCCGTCTGTGTCGTCAGCGACGTTATCGACATGGTCCTGCTTGATGTGAGCGAGTTTATGAACGAAAGGCTCTGTGGGTTGTTCGCGTAGTTGACCACCGCAACGTTAACGTTTATGGAGCTGGAGCCTATGCTGCCGAAGAAGAAGATGAATATTATCGGAAACATCGCAGAGCGTATTATGTTGGTGCGGAGGTGGCTCTTGAAGATCAGCATCTCCCTCTTGTACAGTGTCAATGTATCCTCGATAAGCGTCATAGATTCACCTCCTGAACATGACATTTGATCTGTCCGACTTGTTCTCCCCCACACTGTCCCTGAGCGACGATCCTGTCAGCTTTATGAACACGTCGTCCATCGTGGGCAGGTGCATGCTTATCGATATGAGTGGAAGCTTCTCCTTCATCAGCCTGTTGAGCACGTCCGAGAATATGGTGAGCGGATTGGATTCCATGTACGCCTCTATCTTGTCCTCCTTGACCGTGGCCTGTAGTCTAAATGCGGATTGCAGCAGTTTCGCGATCTTTGCGGCCCCGTCCCTGGTCGTTATGATCTCGAGGATTTGCCCCTTCGAGACCAGGCGCTTCAGCTCCGAGGGTGTGCCGGTCGCGATTATCTTTCCATGATCGATGACGGATATCTTGTTGCAGAGCTCCTCCGCCTCCTCGAGATACTGTGTGGTGAGTATTATTGTGACACCTCTCGAATTGAGCTCGCGGATGTGCTCCCACATCTGCACGCGGTTGTGGACGTCGAGACCCGTGGTCGGCTCGTCCAGGATCAGCACCTTCGGCGCGTGTATCATCGACTTTACCAGGTAGAGTCTCCTCTTCATGCCACCCGAGAACGTGCCCGCCGGTTTGTCCTTGAACTCCGTGAGTTCGGCTTCTTCCAGCGCGGTGCTGATCGCGCGCCTCGTCTCCTGCGGCTCCAGGTGGTAGAGCCTTGCGGCTATCTCGAGGTTCTCATAGGCCGTCAGGTCCGAGTCTACTATCGTCTCCTGGGTCATGAACCCTATCATCTGCTTTACCTTCGCCTTGTTATGCATGTTGTCCATTCCGTCGACGAGGATCTTGCCCGCAGTGGGGCGCTCGATGCCGAGCACCAGGCTTATGGTGGTTGTCTTGCCCGCGCCGTTCGGCCCGAGTATGCCATAGATCTGCCCGGCCTCTATGTTGAAGCTGATGTCGCTGACAGCCGTGAAGTTGCCGAACCTCTTCACCAAGTGATTTATCTCTATTATGTTCCTCACGCGATCACTTGGAGAGTATGCCGTTGACGGACCTAACCGCCTGGGAAAACACGACCCTGCTCTCCTTGAGAGCCGCCGTGCCCTTCGCAGTTATGCTGTAGTACTTCTTGACTCTGTTTCCCTCGAGCTTCGCCTGCACGCGCACGTACCCGGCGTTCTCCAGCGCGCTTATTGTGTTGTATATGTCGTTCTTTATGCTGCCGGAATGCGGGAAGTGCCTTGACTTGACTATCTCGCCGACGTCCTTGAGCATCTTGTAGCTGTAGGTCTTCTTCTCCTTTATCGTGGTCAGGAGTATGAGCTTGAGAATCGCATGGTACATGTCCTTCGTTATGTAGTGAGACGCGTCTGGCTTTGGCTTACAGTTCATCCACACACCAGTTTAAATCTAAACTAGTTTAGTATTAAACTAGAAGAAGGTATTTAAGCCTTGGCGCGGCGCGCATGTAGCTTCAGAGCGACGCGTTCCTGTGCAGCTTCCTGTGGATTGCGACGGCATATCCAACAAGCGCGAGTACGAACGCCGCGCCCAGAGCCGCTATGGTCGTGTAGTTGTACTCGGTGACGAACGGGTACAAGACTGTAACGCTGCCTCCTGCCGCATCGCTTATCACTAGCTTAGCCGTGTGGATTCCTATCGCATCATAGCGCAGCGAAGTCGCATTTGCGGAGAACTGCGGTATCCCATCGACGTACCATGTGTATGAGTATGGTGGCGTGCCTCCTGTTACCGCCCCTGAGAAGCTTACTGCCGAACCTGTGTAGAACAGGCTGCTGCTGTTGGAGAATGAGCGGTTGCCGAGCCTGAGCGCCGGGTTGACCGTAAAGGTAGATATCTGGTTGAACGAATAGCCGGCAGCATCGCTGCCCGAGAGCGCTATCTGGTACGTGCCCACGCTTCCAGGGGAGAACGTGAACGACCTATTGGATGACACAGTCTTGCCGTCGACGCTCCATGAAAAGCTGTATGGAGGAGTACCGTATTGCGTCGACGCGGAGATGTTGACCGACGATTCCACATCCGCATATCTGGATTCTGGGCTTATGCCCACGATGGGGTCGCGGTTCATCGTTACTTGGATGGTTGGGGAGATGGACACCATGCCGACGGCATCTACCAGCCTGCCGTAGACAAGGTTCCGCCCGAGCGCGAATTTAATCGACTTGTTGCCGAGGTCGCCGATGCTCGCATTGTTCACGTACCACGTTATATTGTAAGGCTGTGTGCCTCCGGTGACGTTGAACGAGATGTGCAGCCCTATGCTGACGTCGGATGCGTTGCTCCTGCTGTACACCCTAAGCGACGGATCGGAGTTGACGGCCACGTTCACGATAGGAGACAGCACTGTACTTCCAGAAGAATCAAGCACCCCTATGCGGTATGTGTGGTTGCCGATGCCCAGGTTCTGGGTGCTCACGTTCCCAGAATAGGCAGGTGACTGGCTGGTCGACTGGGCATACACGGAATTGTCAACGTATACGGTGTAGGTGTACGGTCCTATCCCTCCCAATACCCCGACACTGAACGATGATGTCGACGGCACTTCCGAGTCCGTCTGCACCGAACCTGCCTTGAAGGACGATAGGACAAGCGAGTGCAACATCCCTCCAGTGAAGAACGTGCCATTGCTGTAGAAGCCCAGGTTCATGCCGTGATAATTGGTCGAGAAGTAGGGGTTAGGCGTTACGGCATAGCCTGTGTAATCCGAGGCTATGTTGCTCTTGCTCGTGCAGTTGTAGCCGTCCATGCAGCCAAACTCGTCGAGCCAGAGCCACGCGCTCGGCGGAGGGGTGCCGTACGGGTCGTACGTGACCCTGCTTATGTCACCCGAGTAGGGTTGGTCGTAATACCATTCAGTCATTAGGCCTGTGAAGTAGCCGTTCCTATTGGAGGCGGAGCTACCGTTGCCCACGAAGTACGACGCGCCCTCGGAAGTGAACGACGTATTCGCGTATGCTCCCGTGCTCCAGTCCATGGCGGACATCATCGCGGTCCCATTCTTAAGTTCTATGCTCAGCAGAACCTTGTCACCAGGGTTGACCTGACCGGAGAAGCGGCTTATGCCCCCTCCACCGGTGCTGGGGTAGACGAGCCCCTTGCTCGGCGACCAGACCTGGTAAGCAAAGCTGAAGCCGGAGTAATGGTCAGTGCCGGTCGTGGGCCAGTTGTACGCTATGCCGGCCTGATACCAGTAGCCGGTATCGGTCAGGCCGTTGAGCAGGTAAGCCGGACCGGTGCCGTTGCGCGACTGCGCCACAGCTGTCACGTTGTATGCAAGCCTGTCGAAGTTGGTCGCGAAGCTGATCCCTACCTGCTCGTCGTATATCGGCGCAGCGATGACATAATTGAGGCAGAGCTGCAACGTGAACATGGCTGCTATGGCCAATGCGATCCAGGTCCTCATCTGGCGTTACCGCTCTTGAATCGCTAACAAGGCTTTTATTCGTATCTGTGGCGCCCTATGTTTTGCCCAATGCGAGGTTAACCTCGCATCGGGAAGTGCATCACGTAGGCCTTCGAGTTGCCTATGTTCTCTTGCCATCCAAATTCGAAGTCGTTGTTGCCGGTGAACTTTGTGTACGTCATCCTACCCACGAAGCACACGACCTTCGGAGAGCACCCCATTATCTCGCCGAGAATACACCCCCTGCCCCTGCTGCCCTTCCTCTTCCTGAGCTGCGACACGTCGCGCGACGGCCTGTTTATCAGGTTTAAGGCACATACTGCGCAGTCATCTTCTTCTCCAAATGATCTTCAGTGTATGATAATCTTTGTACACGCCGACCATAAAGTGCAGATGTGGCCCTAACCCTCCCAGGTAGCCAGTTGCTCCGGAGTACCCTATCAGCTGACCTCTTTTAACCGTATCTCCGGGCTTTACAACAGTCTTAGATAAGTGTTCATATTCCGAGTATTCATCGCATTCGGGGTGGTAAATCTCTACGAAGTTGCCGTACTTCTCGAGCCTTAGTTTGTTACCCCCAAGCTTGCTATCAGCCTTTGTGTCGACGACCCGCCCGCCCGACGCAGCCTTGACTGGAGTCCCCACAGGCACTATAAAATCGACAGAGAACCTAAGCGACCCCGTATGTTTCGGGGATTCACAGTAACTGATTCTTGTAATGTATTCCTTATCTACTGGATAGTCATATTTGCCCTTTGTCGAATCCTTTGTCTTGGCTGACATAGTTGAACATAGCAGTAAAGCAATAAAAGCAAGTGGGCCCGCGGAGAATCGGACTCCGGCTCTTCACGTTGTCAACGTGACGTCTTACCATTCGACTACAGGCCCTTATATCTTTATCTTCATTCCATCGTGGGCTATGCTCGTGTCCTTGAATACGCGCTTCGCCTCATTTAATAGGGCGGAAGCATCTTTATATCTTGCACTTATGTGGAACAGGATCAGCCTCTTGACCTTCGACAACTTGGCCATCCTTGCGGCTTCCTCCGCTGTTGAGTGCTTCCTTGCCACGGCGTAATCCTTCATTGAGCTGTCGTACGTAGCCTCGTGCACCATCAGGTCCGCGCCTCTGCACGCCGAAGCCGCACCGCTCGCCGGCCTCGTATCGGTTATGTACGCCATCTTCTTCCCTTCCTGGCGCCTTGTAACTGAGGGGAGCGATACTCTTTTACCGTTTACCGTTATGGATCCCTTGCGCTGCAACTCCGAGAACATGGTCCCCTTTATGCCGAGCTTCCTGCACATGTCCTTGTCGAACCTCAGCCTGTCATCCTCCTTGAATATGAAGCCGTACGTCAGCACGGAGTGCGACAGCTTGAACGCGCTGACGCTTATGCCATTGTTCTCCAGCAGCTTGCCCGACCTTATGCCCTTCAGGATTATTGGATACTTTATCATCGCCCTGTCGAACTCTATCAGGGCCATGACGTTCGCCTCGTATCCGGATGGGATGAATATCGTCAATGGCCTTGTCCTGTTGTTCGACGCGAGCGTCCTTATCAGCCCGGCGATGCCGATGACGTGGTCGCCGTGTATGTGCGACACGAATATGTAATCGACGCGCGATATGTTGAGCGAATGGACAAAGAACTGCCTCTGTGTGCCTTCTCCGCAGTCGAACAGGTAGGTTATGCCGTTATGAACTACTGCCACGCTGGGGAGCGCGCGCTCTCTTGTCGGCGTGGAGCCTGATGTTCCCAGGAAAACGACGTCGAACATTTTCACACTTCTACCGTTACTGTCTTGTCCTTCAGGTTTATATCACTTATTTTGATATGCGGGAACATCGAGCGCAATTCCTCGACCGTGATGTGCCTGTTTCTCTTGGCTGCGTCGATCAACTGGTTCAGCTCGCCCATGCGCGCAAAGATGAGCCTGCCCACTTCCCTGCTGCTTTCTGCCTCGTTCATGGCTGAAAGCACAAGCTCTCTCTGCCTGCCTATGCTGGCCTCCAGTCTTTTCAACTCTGGATTCTCCTGATGAACCTCGGGCGCCTTGCCGTAGGCGAAAGCGAGCGCCCCCTTCAGTGTATCGAACTCCTTCCTGTCTATGCTTTCGTACTTCTTCAGCTCCACGAGCGAATAGTCGACGATCTCGTCGCCGCGCACGTACACGAACGCGCGGCCGCCTCCCAGCTTGGACAGCGATGTAATTATCCTGTCCATTACCTGCCTGTCGGCCTCGTCTGCCTTTGCACCTGGTTGGAGCCCTTCCCTCGCTATGGCGTCCTCGACATATATCGGACCGACGTCCGCTTCTGCGGACACGCGAGCCATGATCGTCTTTGCTTCCCTCCTTCCTGGTTGGGCGGGCGGCGAATAGATGCTGCCAATCCTTATCGACCTGTCCTTGAAATCGCGCTGTACGTAGGCGAGTGTTATCTTCATGGCTTGGTCGGCTATTATGAGGTTGCCCTTGCCAAACATCTCGAGTATGATATTGGATGCCAGATTACCCTTGTGCAGCTCAAAGATGAGTATGCGGTCCCTGCCGAGCTGATGCACTTCATGTATCACGAAACCCGTTATCCTTTTGCGCACAGCCATCGCGAACTGGCTGGGCTGGTCCGCGCTCTCTATGTACTGCGCGGGGCAGACCGCATGGCAGAGATAGACCACGAGGCTGACGTCCCGCCCGTTCCCCCTGACCTTCATCCTGAACCTTCCGTTACCAAGGTCGTAGAACTTCTCTATGTGGAAGCCCGAGTACTCCGCATTAAGCTCCCCAGCGAGAATGGAGACCTCAATCGTGGATATCTCGTGCATGCATGCACTACTTCTTCAGCTTCTTGCGGCCCTCCTCCTTCGCCACTGCGGAGAAGAGCTTTGCCATCTTCGTCGCGTTGCCGGCCTCGAAGGCGGTACCGACCTGCACTATGTCCGCGCCGTTCCTGTAAGCGTCGGACAGTTCCTTGGTGTTGGTTATTCCTCCGGCGACTATGTACGGCACCGTTATCGCGGCGCGCACGCTGCGTATAAGTTCGTTCGGTATGGGACCGTAGTTGAATAACCTCGGGTTCGAGCCCGTGTCCGTCAGTATGAACCTGTTACCCAGGTATTCTCCCGCCATCGCGAGCGCGGCCGCTATCTTCGGCTTCTCCCTCGGCACGAGGTTGACGTCGCCCACCCATCCTACCGTGCCACCCGGGTGCACAACCATGTAACCCACGGGCAGCGGCTCTATGCCGAGCTTCCTTATCAGGGGTGCGGCGAGCATCTGCGCCTGCGTTATCCAGTAGGGGTTGCGCGCGTTGAGCAGGCTCATGAAGTATACCGCATCTGCGTACCTAGTCAGCGTCGCTATGTTACCCGGGAAGAGTATGACAGGTATGTCAGATAGCTCCCTCACGCCCTCAGCCACCTCGTCCAAAAGCCCCCCCTGTGCGCCGATGCTTCCACCTATGAGTATGACGTCACTGCCGCCCTTTATGCACTCATCGGCCGTCTTGACCGCGTCCTTCGTGCTCTTGTAGTCATCTGGGTCTATAAGCGTGAAAAGCATCGCGCCCTTCGACTCGAGCATCTCGTTTATGTAGGTCTCTATCTTTCCCTTTTTCATCAAAATCACTGAGCATAATCAGTCGTGGCACCTGTCTATCATTGCCACACCCTCTTTCTCTATCCTGGCCTTTGGCGAGAAGCCCAAATCGCGGCGTATCCTGTCTATGTCTATGACCCTGTTACTTATCAGGAAATCGAACTCGTCGGCATTTATCTTCTTCGAATGTCTCGCTATCCTCGCGAGTATCGGGTGCATCGACTTCTTTATTGGTTGGGCGTGCATGTACTTCGCGGCCAAAGAGAAAAGCCTCTTCTGGGTGTGCGGCATCCCGTCCGTCAGGTTGTAGACCTTGCCGTGCGATTCCTTCCTCTTCATCGCGAGCACGAATGCATCTACGGCGTCATGCATCTCTATGAGCGTGAGGTGGTTCTCTCCGTTGCCTATGTAGCGCATCTCCCCCCTCCTTATCAGGCGGAAGACCCTGCAGAACGACGGTTTTTCATACCCATCGCCATAAATGGTACCGAGGCGCAGTGTTGTATAGGAGATGTTTGGGTTGGCGAGGCAGTACGACTGTATGACCTGCTCAGCTATATACTTGCTTCTCGCATAGGGCGTCTTTGGCTTTACCTGCGAGTCCTCGGTGAGCAGACCCTCCCTTCCATAACCATAGACGCTGACCGAGCTCGCAAATATCAGGTGTATCGAGCGCTTCGGATTGGCCTTCGCAAGATAGGAGAGCAGGTTCTCCGTCGCCATGACGTTGACGCGCATGAGCGTGTCGACCGTGTTTTTGTAGTTGTAGACAGCAGCAGCGATGTGGAAGACGTTGTCGACGCCAGCGCACGCCTCCTTCAGGTTGGTTTTGTCCTTCTCCGATGGCAATGTCAGATCGGCCACGTAAGGCTTTACCCCTGCTGGGATTCCCCTCCATTCCTCGACGTTCTTGGGGTTCAGGCGCAGGATTGCCCTGACCTCGTGACCCTCGGCGACTAGCCTACTGGCGAGCTCTGCGCCGAGCGCGCTCGACGCGCCCGTTATGAGATCGATAGTTTTCTTACCTGGCATATGAGCCACTCGTCTCGCCGTTAAGTACGCTCATCGCGATGCTCCTTATGCGACCCTCCGTCAGACGGTTAATCGCATAAGGCACCCAGTCCTTGCCGTAGGGCACGTAGACGCCCATGCTGAGCCTCCTCTTGGCGAACCTCTTCAGCCACTTGCTGCTACAGCCTAATGGCAATTCAACTATTAAATTACTTTTGGGGATGCCTGCCCTGCTTGCCGCAGCGTAGAGCGTCTTCTCGTCGTTCTCGAGAATGTAGACGCTGTTGGACTTGCCGAGCTTCCTGGCATACGACGTGTACAGCTCCACGGGGTCGCGCGCCTTGCCCTTCGAATAGCCGTAGGAGTGCGCCGTGAGCTTCAGCAGGCTTCCCCTCCTTGGCAGGCCCCTCACTATCTCCGCTATGTGGGAGCTCCTCAGCGGCAGCTCTATGCCGGTATTTGGGAAGGTCTCATGGTAGGAGCTGTAGGCGTCGAGCAAGCTTCCCGTGTCAACGGCGCTCTCGTGCTCTAGCCATGCGTGCACCCCGGACTTGTGCGCCACGGACAGGAGGTCCTCGAGGCCCTTGTTCGCCATGCCCTCTGAGATGTTGAAGCCAAGCTGGCTCAGCCTGACAGATATGCCAGACTTCAGGTTCAGCCTCGACACCTGCTTCGTTAGCTGCAGATATGAGTTCAGGTTGTAACGCGCCTTTATGCCGTCGCGCACGTGGTCGTTCAGAAAGGTTATCGTGCTCGACATGCCCCTCGAGTTGAGTTCCTTCGTCGTTTCGAGCGCGGAGTTGAGCGTGGCGCCCGCTATCCTCTTCCTTACGAACTTGAACGCGAGCCTTTTCACGAAGGTCTGCTCTTCAGGCAATGAATCACTGGCTGCCCCTAGAGTGGTGCGGCAGGCACCCTAAGCTCAAAACCATATGTAATAGTAAAAAGGTAAGTATTTATGGCTGTTGGGGTTTGCGGTAACTAATGCGGTTTTGCGGCACAGAAGAGCAGGAAATCAGCGGTAATACCCAGAAGTCCACGTGCCGCTGTATATGACATTCGTCGGCACGCCGTTATTGTTGTTGCCGCTGTAGTCAATGGTGTCGCCGTTGAGGGGCCACCACCCAACTAGGTACTGCAGGTAGATCGGCGCGCCGCCGATGCCCTCGTTGTAGAGATATTGTATTTGGTTTGCCGTGAGTGAAGTATTGTAGATTTGGACGTTGGCTATAGAGCCGTTGGTGTAGCTGCCACCCCCGTCGTTCCCTATTATGGCATCATAAATAGACTTGTGAATGATACCATTGGCTGGTGTACTCGCTTCCAAAACGCCGTCTATGTACAGATTCTTGCTTGTGCCATTATACGTTCCTACTATAAAGTGCCAACTGCCGTCCCTAAAATTTAATGATGTGGTTGTGGAAGGCATGCCACAAATATCAAAAGTAGTAGCGGTCGCAGTGCTACTATAGAAGTTATATGACCCTCCACATCCACCGTTGTCCTTTGACACTAACGCTATCCTGGCTGAAAAAGTAGTCTTAATCCAAAGTGATATTGCGATGCTATTCTGGAAGTTAAGTGTTGCTCCATTTCCCACATCTACTTGGCTGCTCTGCCCGTTGAACTGCGTGACGTACTGCGGGAGGTAGCCTGAACAGCTGCCTGTCAGTGCCACGTTCCACGAAGTGCCTGGGCCGTTCGGCCGGAAGACATGGCAGGCCCCAGGCCCTATCTTCGGCATGTATGCGGACATATTGAAGACGCCCAATGAATAGAGGGCGCCAAGTACGACCGCGATGATCAGGATTGCCCAGCCGTACGTCATCAGGTATTCCATCGCGGACTGGTTCATGGTCTTTCGGCTTTGTGCTCTCCTTTCCTTAGGTTTCGACGTAGTCCCTGCCCGCCGCATCATTGACATCATGCGACCCATAATCTGCTTCCCAAAACACGCTTTTATGTGTATGCCCTGAGGCCGATCCGGTGTCACGCGTCAAATCAGGGATACGACCCACGCTGCCGCGAGGAACCCGACCACGATTATCGTTGGCACCATCACCCTTGCGAGCGCGCTGACCGAGTTCAGCACCGCGAAGATGCGCTCCCTCGAGTTGCGGCCCCAGACCATGAACCGCTTCATCTCAGTTTCGGCATAACCCACGGGCGCCTCGTCCACATCCGCCAAGGCCTTCCCCATGCACTCGTCTATCTTTTTCTTGAGGTCGCTGAACATGGTCTGCCTGCCCAGGACGTTGCTCGCGTTCATGCTGATGGAGTTCACAGCGTGCGTGTCCGTGGTGTAGACCTCGCACTCTGTGCCGTACTTGGAGCGCACGTGCTCCAGTATCTGCCTCCTTAGCGATGGCATCATGTTGTTCGCATTGAACTGTAACATCGCATATGAAAAGCCGTTGAACCTGAAGAGTGCCACGTTGAGGTTGCCACGCGCTATGTCCCTGTTGCCATGCACCGTCTGATAAAGATCGACGCAGCCTACGCCCAGCTTTACGGTTCGGGAGGAGTGCAGCCTTTTCATGCGCTTTATCGCCTCCGCGTACTCGTTCATGTACCTGGAGTTGAACTTCACGCCGTCGAGCTCATCGCTCGATGCGCTCTCATACCTTGAATTGTGCGCATCTATCAGCACTATGTTGCCCCTGCCGGGCTCGAGCATGCGCCTGAAGAGCACCGCGGACTCGGGGGCTATGTCCTCCGTGACTCTCGGTGCTCTAGTGAACGTGACGAGCGATGTGCTGCCGAACGAGAGCTCGGTCACTGTGGAGCCGCCATATCTGCCCACGGAATAAGACATCGCGCACCTTTTGGGTTTGGCTGAGTCCACTAGCTCATCCAACGCCCTCTTAAGCTTGGCGGACTGGCCCGCGGATACGGGGTTGAAGTCCTCGTTGACAGCTGTGTGCATGACGAAAGTGTTTGTCTTGTGCTTCGCGTTCCCATACCTCTCTATCGTGTAGGGGAAGCTGCTGCCGCCTATGTTGCCCATGACACCGTAGTGAAGCATCGGGATGAGGAACACGGCCTTCTCTGCTTTCTTCCCGAAGGTTATCGCCTGCACCGGTATGTTCTCGGGCTTCCCATAATCCGTGTTGAACGGCTTGTAGGCGTTTATGCCGAACAGCCACTCCTGTATGACTGCCGAGAAGAAGTCGAAGGCGTTGAATCCCAGCGTCTTCTTCACGGGGTTGTTGAACACGTACATTATCGCATAAATCACCAGGCCGAACACAAATATGCCTGCGTAGAGCTTCACGAGCAGCATGTTTATCGGCACGTCAGACGCGAATATGAAGCTGCTCGAGACGACATAGAACAGCACGAACAGCGTCGGCTGCAACAGCGCAAGCAGGACGCTCTTCCGCGTCCTCGAGAGGATTATCCTCTCGGTGAAGAACCACCATCCGAATATGCTGGCCGCGCCCACTATGACCATTATCACCGCAACAGTCACACCGAAAAAGTAGTAGAGAATGCTGCTCGCGAGCAGTATGACGGAGAATGCCATGCCCCCTATGAACGACATGAAGAGCAAGTGCTTGACCATCATCCTCTTCGTGGCGAGCTTGACGAATAGTGTCGTCAGCATGGTCGGGGTTATGACTATGAGCAGGCAGACTATCAGACCACTGACCGCTATGTAGCTTGGATCTGTGTAGAGAAGCTGCGAGTGCAGTATCGTCACAGAGGCCATGCTGAGCAGCAGCGAGACCACGACGAGTATGCCTATGAGCACCCAGATGCCCGGCAGCTTCTTCTCGAAATACCTGCCGTAGTCTAGGACAGACTTCCTGTTTGTCATCTCAACACGATTACTTTCCGAACCGCCTTTCCCTTCCGGAGAACGAGGCTATCGCCTTCCTGAGGTCGGACTTGTTAAAGCTGGGCCAGTACTTCCTGGAGAAGTAGAGCTCCGAGTACGCGCCCTGCCACGGGAGAAGGCCGGAAAGCCTCATCTCACCGGACGTCCTTATTATCATATCCACATCGGGCAGCGTCGCGCTCTGCAGGCTGTTGCGTATGTCCTCATAGGTTATGCGGCCGCCCTTCCTAGACGCCCTGTTGACCGCGTAGACTATGTCGTCTCTGCCCCCGTATCCCACGAGTATGTTTATGAAGAAGCTCTTGTATCTGCTGGTGCGTCGCTCCAGACCCTTCAGCGCAGTGCGCAGCCTCTTTGGAAGTATACGCGTGTTGCCTACTATGCGCACGCGCGCGTCGTTCTCCTTGAGCATGCTCAATATGGCGGGGTCCTTCGTCGCCCTGATGAAGAGGTTGTACAGCGTCGACAGCTCGGCCCTGCTCCTGCTCCTCATGTTATCGGTAGAGAGCGCCCAGAGGGATATCATCTTGACCCCAAAGCCCTTTGCCCAAACGCTAACGTCGATGAACTTCTTAATGCCAGAATTGTAGCCGTTGAGCAGGTTCAGCCTGTTCTCTTTCGACCAGCGCCTGTTGCCGTCGGGTATTATGGCAAGGTGCGCAGGCGCATATGGCATGCTCTTTACCTTGGTTATCTACTCACCGTTAAGATAGTCGCCATGAACTCCAATCTGATTTAAGTTGATGGCTATTTAAAGGATTCTACTAACTCCCTTTTAAACCTATTTATAGGTTGACTGTGAAAACGATAGGGGGACCGCCATGGAAGGACCGGCAACGCTCTACGAGCCGAGGAAGCTAGCCGACGTAGTGGGCAACAGGGATTCCATAGCGGCGATGAGGCTGTTTGCTGAGTCGGTCAACTCCGGGCACAAGCGCAAACCGATAATGATATATGGACCGTCGGGGACTGGCAAGAGCGCTGCAGTTTACGCGCTAGCCAGCGAGTACGGGTGGGAGGTAGTGGAGTTGAGTGCGAGCGAATATAGGGACAGCGACACGATAGAGAGGGTTCTGTTCCCTGCCGCCATGTCGAACAACGTCTTTGGCAACAGGAACCTCATACTGCTCGATGAGATAGACGAGCTGGCCTCAAGGTTCGACACTGGCGCGGCTGCCTCGCTGGCGAAGCTGATGAATGCGGCGAGGAACCCTGTGATTTTCGTGGCGAACGATTACTGGGACAGAAGGATCTCGTTCCTCAGGAATGCCGTAGACAAGATAGAGTTCAAGAAGGTCGATATGGTATCGATCGCGTCGCTGCTGGAGAGGGCGGCAGCAGCGAACGGCATAGATGTTGACAGGGACACGCTAACCGCGATAGCGAGGAGGGCCAATGGGGACGTGCGGAGCGCGCTCAACGACCTGTTCGCGTTCGTTGGCGGTGGAGACAGGGAGGAGATAATGCACTCGATAGGGCAGCGCGACGTGAAGCGCGATGTCTTCGAGACGCTCGACCGCATATTCTACTCGAACACGCTCGTCGCGCCACTCGGGGCCGCGGCGAGCTGCGACGTTGACAAGGACATGCTGATGCGGTGGATAGAGGAGAATATCGCGAGGAGGTACAGGAAGCTAGAGGACATGCGGGAGGCATTCGCAAGCCTGTCGGACGCGACGATCTACTCCTCTAGGGCGAACGTCTCGCAGCAATACGGCCTGTGGAGGTACATGAACGCGATGCTCTCTTCTGGAGTGGCGCTAGCCAAGACCGACTATCCGGACAGCCGTGAGAGGTACAGCTTCCCGAGGCTGGTCAGCGACCTCAGCCGCGCAAAGGAGAGGAAGGCATCAGAGCTGGAGATAGCCGAGAAGCTCCAGGGCAAGGTGCACGCAAACCTTCGTGAGATACGCGCAACCGTGCTGCCACTCATATCGTCGATGATGGCCGCGGCGAAGAAAGGGGGCGACGAGGGAGCCGCTGAATTCCTCGAGGCAACATACGGCCTGGACAGGAACGACGTGAAGATGCTTGCGGGTCCGCAAGCATTATGATATTGGAGGTGCGCGGGGCGCATTAAAAACGCCCCGCGACTCCCTCTCACCACCGGTTTTCTTGTGCCGCGATCAGCAGCGCTGACGCTCCGACGTCCTTCATCTTCATCTTTTTCGCGTAGCGCTTAGCCGTTGCGATGCTGTCCACCAGCTTCTCGGCCAGTATCACCTTCACGGCCATGTCGACGCTGCCCTCATTGCCGCTCATCTCCGCGGCGTCGTACACGCTGCCTAGGTCGGTCTTGTTGAGCACTTCGAGTGCTCTTTTTCTCAGGCTTTCCAACCCGTCGCGTTTCGTTCTGTATATTCCATACATTCCCCCCACCGGCTTCCCTTCTCACCTCCAATACTCTTCCTTCTTGGGAGATATTTATACTTAGCTATAGTTTACTGACGTAAAGCGGTTAGTGGAACTTTCTAACATTGTCTTTCCGCGTCGCAAGGAGCACGTCGAGAAAACACAAACCGCGAAAGTGCTAAATACCTGCGACGGCCTATCATCTATCCAGGTGAGAACATGCCAGAAGAGATACAAACAACCACAGCGGCGGGCAAGGCGGAAAACATCGTCTACATAGGCAAGAAGCCGCCGATGAATTACGTGCTCGCCGTCGTCACGCAGTTCAACAATGGCATGAGCGAGGTCACGATAAAGGCCAGGGGCAACGCGATCTCGAGGGCTGTGGACGTGAAGGAGATAGTGATGAACAGGTTCCTCCCGAACCTAAAGGAGAAGTCGATAAGGACCTCGAGCGAGGAACTGCTCAACGAGGACGGGACCAAGTCGAAAGTCAGCGCAATACAGATAACGCTGATGAAGGGCTGAGCGCCCGGACACCTATGAGGCTCATGTCACTGAGCCTGTGGCACGGCAAGCTGCGCGTTGGGTTGGGGAGATTCGTCTGGAGGGAAAGGTCAGGCACAGGCGTCTTCTGCTTCCAGGAGATGACAATCAGCAGGCTGGATGGCCCATGCGGCGACATGGCGGCAGCCCTGTCGGGGTTCGGAAATTACCTGTCAAGGCCGTATTCTACGTACAACCCGGCTTCAGGAGGCGCAAACGCTTTTATTGTTATGCAGCGATACTGCAGCGTGTTCGCATGGCATCAATCCCTGACAGGTTCGAGAACGACGGGCTGAGGAGCCTGGGCAAGTATTTCTTCTATGAGCTCATATCGATAATCGTGGCGTTCGCGGCCGTGGGTGCGCTCATGGCGACCGGCGCCGCGACCAACCTGCTCTCGTCGGCAAACTCTTCCATCGCGGCGGGCGCGCTGCTCGTCTTCGCGGTGCTGCTGGTAGTGGCTATCGTCTTTGGGGCGCTATCCGTCTTCGCGCTGATGTTCGGCATGAGGGACGCCAGGAGAAGCTCGCTGAATGGTTTCACTTATTACGCGAGCGTGTCGTCATGGCTGAAATGGCTCGTCATATCCGACATAGTCGTGCTCTTCGTGGGTGAGCTGATCCTGGTCGTTGGGGTACTGCTGTCGGCACTGGGCGTCTTCTCTAGCTTTGCCTCTGCAACGTCGATAACGAACATCCAGCCATATATGGAGGCCTCGGCAGTCTTTGAGCTGGTCGCTACCGCGCTCTCGTTCCTCTTCGGTTACAAGTTGTACGGCATGTACAGGAGGCTCTCGTCTGACATCTCGCAGCGCGGGCTCTCAACCGCTGCAATACTGCTCCTGGCAGGCATTATAGTACTGGCGCTGGCGAGCGTGGTCTCAATCGCGAACACGCTGGCACAGCCATCATCCGCACTGTCGCTGTTCACCACCCACACTTCCGCCACGCAGCAGTCCGGCTTTGCCACCGCAGGCATAATAATCGAATTCGTAGGCGCCGTGATGCTCGCCACATCCGCGTTCTTTGGCTGGAGGGCGATAAAGGCGGCACTGGCCTGAACCGCCTCACTGCTCCAGGTTCGTGGCCAACGGCGTCTTCTTTATGAGTGCGACAACCTGCTCTATAGCTCCTCCGGGTATAAGGAATGCTTCGGAGGACATCAGGCCCATCACGAACGTGAGAGAGTACTGCAGCCTATCTTCCGGCTGGCCCTAGACGCCTTCTTTATCCTTACGGCCTTTATCCTGCCGTACGGTATAGAGAGCGTCTAGCATACGGCTGCGCGGCGTCAGGTGGCACCTCTGTGTATGAGACGAGCTGCCTGTGGTTTGCGTTGACGTCCGCGACGATCCGCTCCCACTGTCGCATCGTCTCGAAGCCCTCCGCAGCGAGCTCTATCCCGCCTGCTATCACTGCAGGATAACCGAAGTAGAGCATAGAACGCATAGCGGGAGGCAGGTCGCTCACCAGAACAGTAACCACAGAGTCATCGGTGAAGTACAACCTGTACTGCGCCATCGGCAACTTCATGGTACCCGCGATAAGCACTGTGCCTATTATGCTTCCCATGTATTAGCCCTAAACGGCGTCAAGCCTAATGTTGGCAACCAATCCTTAAATACTTTGTTGCGCTTCTTATAATTGATCGGTCAACCAGTGATGCTTATGTTCATGACCCACAGGATATCGGAGCTCTCGAAATCGATGAACGGCAAGGAGGTGACGCTCTGCGGTTGGGTCCACGAGATAAGGGAGCTCGGCAAGCTCAAGTTCCTCCTTTTGAGAGACTCAACTGGCATAGTGCAGATCACCGGCAAGAGGGGAGTGACCGACGACGAGACTTACAGGGCTATGTCGCTGCCGAAGGAGAGCGTCGTGCAGGTGACAGGTACAGTATCGGAGAACAGGGAGGCCAGGCTGGGCTTCGAGATAGTACCCAAGAGGATAGTTAATCTCAACCCGCTCTCTACGAACATACCGTTCGAAGTAACAGGCAAGGTAGATGCGGAGCTGGACGTGCGCCTCAACTACAGGTACATAGACCTCAGGAGGACGGAAAGTGCCGCAGTATTCAAGATAGAGTCGACTCTGGCAAACACGTTCATAGAGGAATGTATGAGAAGGGAGTTCGTGCACATACGCACGCCTTCCATAGTCGCAGAAACGACAGAGGGAGGGGCGGACCTGTTCAGCATTGACTATTTCGGGAGGAAGGCCTACCTTGCGCAGTCCCCGCAGCTCTACAAGCAGCTCGCAGTGATAGGCGGACTCGGAACTGTGTTCACGATAACGCCCGTGTTCCGCGCTGAGAAGTCGAACACCGTCTACCACATAAACGAGTCCACGCAGATGGATATCGAGATGGCGTTCGCCGACCACGACGACGTCATCACCGTGCTGTCAGAGATTTTCACCGCGATGCTAAAGGCAGTAAAGGAGAAGAATGTGAGGGACCTCGAGCTGCTGAATGTCAACCTCGAGGTCCCGAAGGTCAAAGTCGTAACCTACACAGAAGCGGTTGATGCCCTGAACGACAACGACGTGAAGATGGTCTTCGGCGAGGACTTCGCGAGGGAGCACGAGAAGGCTCTCTGCAGGATATATGGAGATGCAGTGATAGTCAAGGAGTACCCTTCGGCTGTTCGCGCGTTCTATTCGATGCCAAAGGAGGGCGACGAGAGGCTCTGCAACAGCTTCGACCTACTCTACAAGGGACTTGAGATACTGAGCGGCGCGCAGAGGATACATTTGCCTGAGGTGCTGATAAAGTCGCTTAAGTCCAAGGGACTGGACCCAAAAGAGTTCGAGCCTTACGTAAATGCGATGAGGTGTGGCGCGCCGCCGCATGCGGGATGGAGCATAGGTCTCGAGAGGCTCTCCATGCAGGTCGCGGGTGTGGAGAACATCCGCGAGGCCGCGATGTTCCCAAGGGACAGGAAGAGACTGACACCGTGATTGCATGACATGCCCGAACTGCCGGAACGACACGATCAGGAACGTAAGATCGTGCAGGCAGAAGTGTTCCAACTGTGGCTATGAGATAGACTGCGAGGATTCAGGGCTTGCCACATAGTGGTTGCGTGAGGATGATATTCGTGACGCATGACCACATTGCAACGTACTTATTTTTACATTCCGGCGTCAGCGTGCGGATGGTTATTGTTTCAGCACCGCGTAGCCCGTGAGCCTCCACCTCTTGTCGAGGTTGCGCAGCACCGCGACCTTCATGGCGGACTCTACGCACGCCGGGCGGTTGAGGTCGACCTGCAGGGTGTCCTTCTTGACTTTCTTGATGTAGCCCACGACCGTTGCGGTGCCTATGCCAAGGAGCAGTGGTTCACCTTCCTTCATGCCAGGCTCCTGAATGTCGGTGCGGTTTATCTTCGTGTACTTGATCTGCATGGACTTCACGGCGCTCGGCAGCTTGCCGACATGCCCCACGATGTTGCCTACGAGGCTGTCCGCCTTGACGAAGCTCGGGTCTATCTCCGTCGACAGCCCTATGAGCCCGCCGCACGTCGCTTCCTCCATATCGTCCGTGCCGTTGTTCATGCTGACTATCCTTGTTATTGCGGGCTTGTAGGTCTCCTTGTTCTGCTGCGTTATGTTTATTCCTGGGCGTATCTCTATCTCGTCTCCCTTCTTGAACCTGCCCTTCGTTATCGCGCCCCCTATTACTCCTCCGACGAGGCCGCTGATCTTGGCTCCCGGCTTGTTGACGTCGAACGACCTCACGACGTACATCATCGGATCGGACGTCTCGTCGCGTTGCGGTATCTTTAGCTGTGACATCCTCTCGAGCAGCACATCAACGTTTATGTTGCGGTTGCTTATGACTGGTATTATGGGCGCGTTCTCGATGGCGCTGCCCTTTATGAACTGCCTTATCTGTTCGTAGTGCTTCTTCGCCTTCTCCTTGCCGACTATGTCGATCTTCGTCTGGACTATTATCACGTCCTTTATGCCCAGCAGGTTGATTATCATCAGGTGCTCCCTCGTCTGCTGCATCGGGCACGGCTCATTCGCGGCTATGACAAAGAGCACAGCGTCTATTATGCTCGCTCCGGATATCGCAGTGGCCATCAGCGTCTCGTGGCCCGGCGCGTCGAGCAGTGAGACCCTCATCAACGGCTCTGACTGCGCATTGCAGCTGGGACACTTGTCCGACACGGTGTAGGCCTCCGCACCCTGGCAGTTCGGGCACTTCCTTATTATAGTATCGGCATAACCCAGCTTTATCGTCATGTTGCGCTTTATGCTCTCACTGTGCCTGTCGGTCCAGACGCCCGTGAGCGCCTTTGTCAGGGTCGTCTTCCCATGGTCTATGTGCCCAAGCGTCTCGATGTTGAGGACGCTCTGCTTCATGTCGTTCATTTCTTATCTTCCTTCTTCTCTTCCGTTTCTGTCTTCTCCTTCTTAGGGAATATGTCCTCGATGGGCTTGGATCCATATGCGGTTATTATGGTGCTGACCTGCTTCACGTCGCTGGTTATGACGTTGCCGCGCACCATCATGCGACGCACAGCCGCTCCGCGCTTCCTGTGCTGCACGCGCATGGTCCTGACCTTGCCCTGCACGGAGACGCTTCTCTCGAGCGGGAAGCCGCTCGAGTCGCTGCCGCCAGTTATCTTGAGTGTGTATCCAGTAAGACCAAACGCGCTTCCGTCGACCTCGCTGCCTATCTTCCTGTTGAGCAGCAGCGCCGCCCTCTCCTCGTCGAGCTCGACGCTCGCCGTCATGCCCGTTTTCTTGTCTGAATATAGCAATTTCATGAAATCACTCAGTGTAAGCTGTCATCTGTACATGTTCTCTGGCTCTTTCTTGAAGCGCTTTATCCTCTCGGCGAGCTCTTTCGGTATGGACGGCCTCACCTCGTCTATCGCGGCTAGGAAATCTTTCTTTGAGACTGTCTGCTTCTCGCCGCGTATCGCGAACATGCCCGCCTCGCGGCAGATGTTCTCCAGCTCGGCTCCTGTGTACTCCTCTGTCAGCTTCGCGAGTTCCGCCAGGTTCACGTCCTTGGTCAGCGGCATGCGCCTCGTGTGCACCTTGAATATCGCCAGCCTCGTCTCCTCGTCGGGTAGCGGTATCTCTATTATCTTGTCGAACCTGCCCGGACGCATCAGCGCGGGGTCAATCCTATCCGGCCTGTTCGTGGCCGCAAGGACTATTATGTTCTTCGTGCTCTGCAACCCGTCCATTTCCGTGAGCAGAGTGTCTACGACGCGCTCTACGACCATCGCGTCGCCCTCGCTACCCCTCGTGCTGGCTATGCTGTCGATCTCATCTATGAACACTATGCACGGCGAGGCCATCCTCGCCTTGCGGAATATCTCCCTTGTCGCCTTCTCAGATTCCCCGACGAACTTGCTGAGCAGTTCGGGGCCCTTTATGGATATGAAGTTAGCCTCGCGCTCCGTCGCCACTGCCTTCGCGAGGAGAGTCTTTCCCACTCCCGGGGCGCCCACGAGCAGCACACCCTTGACAGGACGTATGCCCATCTTCTCGAACGCCTCGGGCTCCTTTATCGGCAGCTCCACCGCCTCGCGGAGCTGGCCCTTAACATCTTCAAGACCTCCGACGTCCTCCCAGTGGACATTGGGCCGTTCGACGAAGACCTCGCGCAGCGCGCTCGGCTGTATGGTCGAGAGCGCGTTCATGAAGTCGTCGTGGCTGACCTTCAGCGATATGAGCAGCTCGTTCGGTATCGAGGTCTTGTCTATTATCTTCGGAAGTATCGTCCTTAGCGTGAACATCGCCGCTTCCCTTGCAAGCGCGGTCAGATCCGCCCCGGTGTAGCCGTGCGTCAGCGCCGCGAGCTCGTCCAGGCTCACGCCTTCAAGCGGCATGTTGCGCGTGTGTATCTGCAGAATCTCCTTGCGCGCGTTCATGTCCGGAACCCCTATCTCTATCTCGCGGTCGAACCTGCCCGGCCTTCTCAGCGCGGGGTCTATACTGTTCTCCCTGTTCGTCGCGCCTATGACTATGACCTGTCCCCTGGATGAGATGCCGTCAAGCAGCGTCAGCAACTGCGAGACCATCCTCCTCTCGACCTCATTCGTCGCCTCCTCCCTTTTTGGGGCAATCGCGTCGATCTCATCCATGAATATTATGGAAGGCGCCTTCTCTTTCGCCTCGTTGAATATCTCCCTGAGCTTCTCCTCACTTTCACCGACGAACTTGCTTACAAGCTCGGGCCCTGAGATGTCGATGAAATTGGCATCGCTCTCGTTCGCGACCGCCTTGGCAAGCAGCGTCTTTCCAGTCCCAGGAGGCCCGTAGAGCAGCACGCCTTTCGGCGGCTCTATGCCGAGCCGCTCGAACAGCTCAGGATAGCGCAGCGGAAGTTCGACCATCTCCCTTATCTTCTGTATCTCGTTCTTCAGTCCACCGATGTCCTCGTAATGCACATCACCTATGCGCACTACCGACTCTGAAACAGGTTCGTTCTTCACCACGACGTCTGTGTTCTTCGTGACCTTCACTATCCCGTGCGGCACTATCTGCGCCACTATGAAGTTGAAGTTGTACCCGAACATGGCGATCGGGACGACATCACCCCTCATTATGGGCTTGTCCTCCAGTTTGTTCTTCGCGTAAGCCGCGAAGTCAGGGGATATTGGCGTCCTTGAATTTGGAGGTGGGGCAAGTACGACCTTCTCCGCGTTGCGTATCTCCGCCTTGCCCACGAAGACCTTGTCCCCTATGCCGACGCCTATGTTCTGGCGTATGTAGCCATCGATGCGTATGAAGTCCAAGCCCTCGTCCTGCGTATGCGCGGGCCAAACCATCGCTGCGCTCGACCTTCTCTTGCCCTTTATCTCTATTATGTCGCCAGTTGTGACGCCAAGCAGCTTCCTCGCCTTGGAATCTACACGGGCGATGCCTCTGCCGTCGTCAGTTACGAGCGCGCTCGCGACCGTCAGTTCTATGCCGTTGACCATTACACCCACGTCTCAGTAGAAAGCAGTAGAGTATCGACAAAAAAAGTATTTAGACCTATTGAGCCTTTGGCCATACAGCACAAAAACGATGCTGCTGGCCCTGATCCGGAAATGAGCCACGCTAAGCAGTCACTCATTGTCCTCAGAGTAGTCTTCGTCTTCGTCAAGGTCTTCGTCGTCCTCCTCGTCCTCGCCTTCCTCCTCGTCCTCGTCGTCCTCTTCTTCGTTAGTTTCCGCTCTGTCCCTTGGCATTCGTACCACCAAAAGGTATCTGTCTCTTTATAGCCAGTAGGGTATAAATAGCTTTGTTTCGGCAGTGCCTTTGTTGGTGCAGACCGGGAGACCGGGCATGACGGTCATGTCCGAAGTCATGAGCATGCGTTTATATATTTATATTTATAAATACATAATTGGATGTGCGGCAAAGGCTTTTTAGCTTTTGAATGGCAGAATGATAGAGAGGAGGTCTGAATGGGAGACATAGAGAACGTTATAATAATAGGCTCCGGACCTGCGGGCCTGTCTGCCGCGCTGTACATGGCAAGAGAGGACTTCAAGCCCGTTGTAGTCAGCGGCAGCGGCGCCGGGGGGCAGCTGCTACTCACCACGACGGTGGAGAACTACCCCGGCTTCCCCGACGGGGTGCTGGGCAGCGAGATTGTCGACCTGATGCACAAGCAGGCCGAGAAGTTCGGCGCGAGGTTCGTCTCAGGGGACGTGACGGACATCGACCTATCGTCAAGACCTTTCAAGATTAAGGTAGGCGACCAACAGTATGAGTCGAAAACCGTGATAATAGCCACGGGCGCATCCGCCAGGTGGCTCGGGATAGAGTCCGAGAAGAGGTTCATAGGAAGGGGGGTCAGCAGCTGCGCGACGTGCGATGGCACGTTCGCGAAGGGCAAGGACGTCATTGTCGTTGGAGGAGGGGACACGGCGATGGAGGATTCGAACTTCCTCACGAGGTTCGCCAATTCTGTTACAATAGTCCACAGGAGGGATCAATTCCGCGCCAGCAAGATAATGCAGAACAAGGTGCTCAGCAATCCGAAGATAAAGGTGCTGTACAACACAGTAGTGGAAGAGATACTCGGCGACGCGAAGGTTGGCGGCGTCAAGCTCAGGAACGTGGCGACGAATGAGCTTACCGAGATGGACGTTCAGTTTGTGTTCGTGGCGGTTGGCTACACACCCAACACTTCCTTCCTGAAGGGCAAGCTCGGCCTCGATGAGCAGGGTTACATCGTCGCGGAAGACGAGGTCCGGACCAAGATTGAAGGTTGCTTCGTCGCTGGGGACGTATCTGACAGAAGATACAGGCAGGCTGTGACTGCGGCAGCAGCGGGAGTGAAGGCGGCACTTGAGGTAAGGGAGTACTTCCAGAGGACGGAATAACTGAGTCATAGAGATGCGTTGAGTCTCATCCATTTTACCAATGCAGCAGCCTTGGTTTCCTCGTGCATTATAAATTGCTCCATGTTGCAAAGGAACATCTCGCCTTTCAGCCTTATAGCGTCTCTCTCAAACCATGAAGCTCTATATGTGAAGATGTTGCCCTTCGCGCTGAGTTCCCTTATCTCGTCCTTGGGCGGAAGCCTCTCGTAAACGTCGAGGTACGCTTTCATTTCGCCTTTCCTTAACCTGTTGAACAGGGCGGCCTGGTCAACTAGATCCCCATGGCTTGTATTAACAAATATGGAGCCATTGCGCATGCTGTTGATGAGCTGCTCTGATATTACCTTATTGCCTGCGTAAGGGTTCAGGTGCACAGTCACTATGTCCGACTCCTGAAAGATCTCCTCTAACGGCTTGTATATTGCCTGCTCTTCAGTGTGGCGGTTGCTTTCGCTCCTGGTCCAGTAGCTGACATTGCAGTAGAAGGGTTTCAACAGACTGTTGACCCTCTGTGCTATGGGCCCCCACCCAACAATCCCGACCTTCTTGAACTCCAGACTCTGTTGAGGGATCTGATCTTCGGCAAGTGGCACTCTTTGGCGCGTTTTCAACAGCTCATAGTGCCACTTACCCTCTCGAGTCATCTTCATCTCTTCGGGCAGCGTTCTCAGAATTGCGAGCATACCTAAAAGGGTTTGCTGCGCAACGGCGTGTGTGCCATAGTCAGGGACATAGTCGACGCATATGCCGAGCTCCTTTGCTAGCTCGAAGTTCACTCTGTGCGCAGCTTGATGTGTCCAGTACCCAACGTACTTCAACCCCTTAGATGCCTTCAGAGTCTCGTCGTCCATGAACGTCCAGCACATTATCGCCGCGTCTGCTCCACTTAGCGCCTCCTGTAGTTCCCTGCCTTTGGGAGGCCGAGATGCGAGTTGGGTCCAACATATAGGCTTCTTCTCTCTCTCTGATTCCTCATACAGCTTTTCTATTTTGGTCTGCTCCCCAGCCGGAACGATCGTGCGGGCTAAGCCCTTAAGGCGCTCCCATTGGTCCGGGAAGAGTATGATTGGGTCCGTAACGATAATCTTGTTGAAGTATGGTTGTCTGATTTTTGCTTCGACTGCCTTATTCTCACATTCAAGATTCCACACCTGAGTGTTCTGCCTTGGTTTATCCTTATCCATTTTACCCCTGGATTATTATTGGTTTTTAACTATATAAACGTTTTTCAGAATATTTAGACTAAAATGGGAATATTATTATATTTTATATGCGATATAGTATAGTATGTTGCAAAAATTTGATCTTAAAGATAGAAAGCTTTTGTACGAGCTTGACATGGATAGTAGGCAGCCGCTCACCAAGATCGCTAAAAAAATAAGGTTGAGCAAGACTGCGGTATTATACAGGATCGAAAACCTGAGGAAGAATGGCATAATCAGACGGTTTGAGGCAGTGGTCGACACGGGAAAGCTTGGCCTTATAGGATTCAGGTTTTACCTCGGGCTGCAGGGTGCAACCCCTTCCAAGAGGAAGGAGATAATCAATTTCCTGAACAGAAGCGAGATAGTCGGCTGGCTGGTCTCAATAGAAGGGGATTACGACATCGGTGCACTCGCGCTTGCGAGCAGCGTAACTGAGATGAACACCTTCTGGAATGCCTTCCTTGCAAAATATAATAACTATATCAGCGAGAGGCACCTCGCGATAATGACAAAAGTATCTTACTTCTCGAGGGCGTACCTCATAGGACTGCCTTACAACACGTATGAGGCAGTGTCAGTAAGCGAACCTGCAAAAGCAGATATAGACGGAAAAGACGAGCGTATCCTCGCATTGCTTGTAAAGGATGCTAGGATGCCTTTATCAGACATTGCGCACAGACTCGGTATCAATGCCAGGACTGCAGCTTGGAGGATAAAGGAACTTGAGAGGAAGCATGTGATAACTGGTTATAGAACTGTGTTCGACGTTGAAAAGCTTGGATATCTGTACTTCAAGGCAATGTTCAGGATCCACAATGCATCCGCAGAAGACAGGAAGAGGTTCGCATTGTATATGAAGCAAGATCCGAATATAATCTTCAACGACGAAGTCCTAGGCGGGGAGGACTTCGAGATAGAGTTACAAGTCAAAGATCCTGCTGAGCTGAGGCGGGTCATGGATGAGATAGACTCTGCTTTCTCTAGCATAATCAAGGAGCGCAGGATAATGAGGTACTATGAAGAGCACAAGTACCTGATACCAAACATGGTATCAAAATAACGCTTTCTGACCCTTCGTTGTGAGAAGAGCCGATACCCTTACGCCAACCTTCCTAACTATTTTTCCGTTGATTAAATCCTTCGCGAGTGATATCGCCATTTTGTAGATGTCCTCGCTGGATGAAGAGTAGTGGGTCATGTTCGCCGCCTTCGTGACCTGCGTGAAATCTGAATAGCGCACCATCACCCCTACATTCTTGAACATGAATTCCTTGCGCGCGGATTCTTTTGCCACATCATCAGACAGCTCCTTCAGCTTCTTCCCTATGACCTCGATGTCACCAGTCTCCCTATAAAGGGTGCTCTGCCTCCCTATCGAGAGCGTCTCCTCCGTGCTTACGACCTTGCCGTCGTCCACGCCCTTCGCGAGCTGCTGCATATCCACTCCCGCAGAGCCGAACTTGTCTATCAGCGCCACGGGGTTGACCTTCGCGAGCTCGCCTACTGTGGTTATCCCTATGGACTTGAGCTTTGCCTCTGTCTTCTCCCCGACACCGGGCAGTTTCCCAACAGGCTTGCTGTCGAGGAACGCGTGCATCTCCTTTTCCGTGACGATGCCGAAGCCATTCGGCTTGGATGCATCGCAGACCATCTTGGCGAGGTACTTCCCATAGCTTATGCCGATGGTGCACGGCAGTCCTGTCTCTGCGTTTATCCTCCTCTTAATCTCCTCTCCCGTCCTCTTTGCATTCTCATAGCTTATCTTGCCCAGATCGACTGCGGCCTCATCAACGCTGTCCTGCTCTACAGGGAACGAATAGCCCCTTATGAGCTTCATTACCTTTGCAGACATCTCGTCGTAGTATTTGTAGTCGTCCGGAACATAGACCAGATCTTTGCAGAGCTCGAGAGCCTTGTTGATTGACATGGCACTGTGCACTCCGTACTTCCTCGCTTCGTAGTTGCAGGTCTGCACCACTCCCCTGAACTTGTCCTTCTCAGGATGTGTGCCGACCACGAATGGCTTCCCCTTCAGCTCTGGGCGGCGGAGCTCCTCGCACGCTGCGAAGAAGTAGTCCATGTCCACGAACAGCACAACCATGCGGTCGCCCCTGACAGTATTGGCAGGGAAAGATAGAAATACAGGCTTTCGCTCAGCTTTTATTCCTATTTGGTGATATAGCAGCATGAGCAGCATGCAGGCGAGGAAGGCCGCGTTCGAGGGCAGCTTCTACCCCAGGGGAAAGGCCAAGCTGGAGTTCACGATCGAGAGCCTGATGCGCATGGCGAAGGTGAACGTCGACGTCGCCGACGCCGCCGCGTACGTGGCGCCGCACGCCGGCTACCAGTACTCCGGGAGGACGGCGGCTCACACCTTCATGGCGATGGGGATGAACAGGAACCGCGGCGCCATAGACGACGTGATAGTCATAGGGCCGAACCACACGGGAGTGGGAAACCCCGTATCCGTGTCGCTCATAGACTGGGAGACGCCGCTCGGCACCGCCGAGACCGATACCGAGCTGGCGAGCGCAATCTGCAGCGGGTCCAGCATCGCAGGGCAGGACGAGACCGCCCACTACGGGGAGCATTCGATAGAGGTGCAGCTCCCCTTCCTCATCCACGAGCGCATCGCGAGGAGGTACGTCTTCATCTGCATGGGGGACCAGAGCATCGAGGCGTGCATGGACCTCGCGGGGGCGATCGGCAAGGCCGTGAAGTCGACTGGGAGGAATGCGCTCGTCCTCGCGTCGTCGGACTTCAACCATTACGAGCCCGCGGACGTCGGGAAGAGGAAGGACGAGGAGCTCTTCGGCATACTGCACGGCCTGGATTACCAGGCGTTCAACAGGCGGGTCTACGAGATACAGGACAGCGCCTGCGGCTACGGCCCAATAACCGTCGCGGCGATGTACGCTAAGGGGAAGGGCGCCAGCGAGGGCATACTGCTCAGCTACTCCAACTCCGGGGACATGACCCAGGAGTTCGGCGAGGTCGTCGACTACGCCTCGTTCGCATTCGTGTGATCGCTTGCAGGAATTCCTTCTCTACTCCAGGATGGGCCGCACGGACGGCAACTTCGGCAGCCTGGAGGGCGCCGGCCGCCTGGACGTCGTCTACCAGTGCATACTCACCTCAATATTCAAGTCGCAGGCGCATCGGCAGGACGTGGTCTTCCACGCGGTGCTGGGAGGACCCCCTAAGCCTCCGGTGCACATCGCCGTCAGCGGCGGCGGGCTGAGGGACGCAAGGGTTGACGAGAGGAGCTGGGAAGGCATACTCAGGAAGGTGCTGGGCGGAGGGGAACACCCCGGCGTAAGCATGGACGGCAAGTCCCTGCAGGCGCTTGTGAGGGAGAGGCACGGGAGCGGATACAAGGTCTTCATGCTCAACGACAGGGGGGAGCCGTTCGCCGACGCCGTGCTCGGGAAGGATAACCTCTTCGTGCTTGGGGACCAGGTCGGCCTCTCCAGGAACGACGAGGGCTTCGTCCTGAGGTACGGGCGGAAGCTCTCGCTCGGCAGGGAGAAGTACCTGGCGGCCACGTGCATAGACGTGATAAACTACCTGGTCGACACGCGGGGCTGACGTGTGCATGCCAACGCACCACCCAATTTATATTACTTCTGCGTCAACAATCCTGTGATACCGATGGGGATATTCGACAGGCTCAGGGGAAAGCGCGGGGGCGGCGGACAGACGAATGTGACCAACGTCAACATAATGTGGGGGGGCGGGTTCCACACGCTGCCCGGGATGAGGCCGGAGCAGAGGACCTTCGAGCTCTCCATACCGTTCGACAACAGCTCTGCGATAGAGAACCTGTCGACGAACACCTTCAAGTTCTCGGATACGACCGTGAAGATAAAGGACATAACGGTCGACAAGCCGTTCGAGCTCGTCACCGTCGACACGAAGCTGCCGCTCGCCGTGAAGACGAACGAGAAGGTCGGTTTCAGGCTGACCGTCAAGGCGCCGGACACGAATTACTCCGGGCCGATGACCGTGCGCTTCCTGCAGGATGACGCCGACATAATCAAGGTGGAGATAAACAAGGTCATCCTGGTCGCGAAGGGCAGGCGCGTCGAGATCGAGAACTCGGGCGTGATAATGAGCGTCAAGAAGAACCACATCTTCAAGAACAGCATACAGCTCTACAAGGCCCTCAGCTACGGCGACGAGGTGACTGGCGTGGCGCTCAACGCGCCGTTCAGGCTCGCTAGCTCGAGGCCGTCGCCCCCGTTCAGGCTCGACGACCCGAACAGCTTCATAGCCGACCTCTTCATACAGGCCCCGGAGATCAGCTACGCTGGGCCGCTCGAGATAATTTTAAATATCTCTTAATGAGAGGGTGGTAATATGCCAGCCAGCGAACCTGCTTTTTGCGAGTCGGAAAATGATAGGCCAAAAGTACTTGTCATAGAGGATTACCGCGAATACCAGAAGGAAGCTGAGAAGCTCCAGGGATGCGAGGTGGCGGTGGGGGGCACGCTCGCCGAAGCAATAGAAAGAATAGAGTCGTTTTTCGACTATTGCAAGAACGAGAGGGAGGAACAGCTGCGGATAGGAAAGGAGATAAAGACTGAAAACGGCGTCATCCCATACCTGAGGGTGGACGACTCGAAGGTACGCGAATGGAGGCGACAGTTCGATAGCGAGTCGACCAACGGCGTCAGGCTGTTCACGGAACTGTTGAGGAGGGAGCACCGGGCGAGGGAGCTAAATAAGGTAATGAGCAGGTGACGCACGTGCTTGGCGCCCAGAAAGGAAGGATTAACAACCTTGATGGAGAGAAAATCTGTGGGAAACCCGGAACATTTAGGCCATCGCAGAAGTGTTGCAAAACCGCGTGACTGGATGCAGAAGACAACGAGCATAAGCGGCAGGTTCTTTTCGCTTCGCAGGTCGTCCGTAAGCAGAAGAAGGGATTACATATCGGACGAATACAGGTTCGTAAGAAGGATGGATAGGAGGCTGCTCGGCGGGAGGGCCCTCAATGTCCTGGACCTGGGCTGCGGAAAGGGGAAGCTCGACACGATGCTGTCCGCGCATTACTTCGTCACCGGGATAGACAAGAACAGGAAGGCGGTAAGAGAGGCAAAGCTTAATGCCAAAAAGGCGAGGTTCGTAACCGCCGACATGCGCAGGCTGAACCTGCCGGAGAGGTTTGATATCATAGTTTCGGCCGACGCCATAGACCACGGCCACGATCTCAGGAAGGCGTTCGGCTCTATACTCAAGACCGCCAAGGGTCATCTCTCCAAAAACGGCATCATCATCTTCGACATCACCTTTCTGAGGGAGCTGTGGGAGAGGGATAGCACGCACACCGATACCGTATCAAGCGGCGGAACCAGGTACATAAGGGTCTTCACGCGCAGCGTCGAAGGCGATTCGGGCAGGTTCGACGATACGTTTGTGAGGTCCGGCGCACGCGGAACCTCGGCGGAATCATACCACTACATATCCAGGCGCCTCATCGGACTCGCCGATGTGGTCGGCACCCTAAAAAGGCTGGGCTTCAAGGTCATAATCTATGACGGTTGGAGCGACCTGCCGTTTAAGGCAACCAGCCAGAACAGCCCCGTGTTCGTTGCAGTAAAGAGGTAAGGTGCACAATCTGGCTGTCGGAATCAGTCCCCCGGGCCGCTGGAGGTAACGCTCGCGCTCAGATGAGCGCAAGATTGGCGAGCATCGCCTCCATCTGGATGTGTTCATTCGCTCCCTCCACAATGCGGAAGTTCGTCTCCCCGAAGACAGATATGGCCTTCAGCTTCTTCCGCTCGTCGACGTTCATGCCCTGGATCTCCTTATAGCACTGGAGCAGCACGTCCTCGGCGTTCATCCCGTGCCTGATGAGGAGAGCGTCAAGATCGTTCTTCGCAACGGCGAAGCTGCCTGACAGAGCGGCCTTCAGCATGGATGCTATCTCCTTCGGCCTCGCTTTCGCCGCGACGTTGTATACATCAGCTTCTGTTATCTTAGTATCCTGAAGCGCACAGCTCTGGAGCACGTTCGTCAGCTTCCTCATGTCGCCGTCGCTCACGTATATCAGGGCGTCGACTGCCTTCTCCTCAACCCCGAGGCCTTCGCCCTTCTCTATGCGCTTTATGTAGTCGCGCATGTTTTGCTCGTTGAGAGACTTAAAACGGAATACTATGCACCTGCTCTGTATAGGCTCTATTATCTTGCTGGCGTAGTTCGCGTTAAGTATGAACCTCGTCTGGGCGGAGAACCTTTCCATCGTCCTCCTGAGCGCGTGCTGCGCGTCAGAAGTGAGGGAGTCTGCCTCATCCAGGAAGATGATTTTTATAGGGACGTCCGCTATCGATATTGTCTTGGCGAACTCCTTGACATCTCCACGTATGACGTCGATTCCACGTTCATCGCTATTGTGTAACAGGATTGGAGCTGTTCCTCCCCAAAACATCTCACTCTCAGGTACTGAAAAATCATATACATACCCATCATAGTCCAAATCTTCAACGTTAACCACTGGTGGAGAAGACAGGGCAGATCCTGCCAAAAGCTTCAGGTAGCGTAATTGCTCCAGTTTCTTTTCAGACAACCTTGCGGTGTCGAGTCTCTTCAAGATGCTCAATATGAGCTCTTTTTCCGCCCTCTTTGATTTTTTATAGTAAAGGGAATGCCGCAACTCGTACCTCCAGTTGAAACCTGCATCTAGGCTTTCAAGGAACCTTATGAACGGCTCGATTGCGACTATCTCAGTGCGGAGATAGAAAGATGAGGGCTTGTCCCATATTATTCTGCACTCTCTGTTGAATATGGAGCTTTCCAAGCCCGATATCCGTGCAAGCCATGTGGTATCTACCAGTAGGTCCTCTGATATAGAACTGTATCTCAAGACATCGCTCCATTCTCCAGCCGCGTCCCCGGAATAGCCTTTTAAGAACTCGTGTCGCATTTCCACTGGAAGCTCAAACACAAAGCTCGGAACCTTCTTGTACCTGGCAGTCTTTGATGCGGCGTCCTGCAAGTAGAAGTTCGCCCTGAAAAACCTCGCTAATTGGGTAGACGAGGCTGCCATCTGGATTGCGGATTCCATGTGGCTCGAGCCAGATACTATTGTGTGCATGCCTGTCGTGAACCCGAGCCTGCTGACGACTGAGGCGGACCGCTCTGCAAATGGATATTCCTTTGGGTAGGCATAAGTCAGGACGCTGACCCCACTGGTATTGTTGTGAAATCCTGTGACTCCTTCAGCCATATAGCTTCCAAAGAACCACGCCATATCATCATCCACTTCCACCTCCTTAATCACATCCCTTATTTTTGGGTTCTTGAACTTTACCAGCTTTTTGCCTCTCTTGAATGTGACAAACTCATTCGGCGCGAATTCGCTTACGTCTAAAGTTGTATTGCCCTCTCCTTTCACAATAGATTTGAAAGATACCAGCAGGTCGCCTTGTTTTAAATCCCCCGCCTTTACGCTCTTAGGCCTGCCTGTATCATCCAGTACCATCACAGAGTGGTCTGCAGTGGTCTTTACGCTTCCGCCCTCGAACTTAATCTTTCTTATCTTTTCTGTCCTGTGTCTGGAAATGTTCTTTACTGGGAGGAATCCGACCTTCAGCGTCGCCCTCTCAAGCGATAGTACCTCGAGGTCTTCCGGGTATATATATTTGCTGGAATCATCTGAGAAATATACATCGGCGAGCCTTCCTATAGTGGTCCTCTCGATCTTCCCGGCACGCCTGGCAAGGACTGGTGTATCGGGGGTTACACTGGCATTCATCTCCTTAAACGCGCCGACCAATTCACGATTATAGAGGTCGTTCGCCATCGCCACCGCGCAGGTCGTCTTTCCTATTCCCGCAGGACCCGCGAATATCATATTAGGGAAGTTCTTGTTCTTGACAAATGCTTTCAGCCTGTTGACGATGGTTTCTTGGCCTATAACCTCACTCAGGCTAGAGGGTCTGTACTTCTCGGTCCATGGCAGGTCCAGCGTCTGCATTTTACCCCCTAAAAGGCATTCTTTAATTATCTTTGCCGCACATCCTTATTAAGGTTTCTTGGCACGGGGAGCTACGCTAACCTGGCAGACTGCCAGCCTTGGGCGCTGGTAATAGGAGTTCAAATCTCCTGCTCCCCATATTATTTTGTCGTCGAGACGGAGCAGGTGTTCGAATCCCTGAAAGATTCATGCGTGCAGGAACCTGAAGACCGCGTCTATGGCCTGTTTCAGCGCCTCTATCGTGGCGACGTGATCGTCGCGTATCTCCAGGGAATGGTCCGCTCCGTCGATTAGCAGCAGCGTGCTGTCCTCCCTCCCTTCTATCATCGTCGCGATATCCGCGTCGAAGTGGTCGTCCGCCGCACCGGTTATGAAGAGCGACTGCGAGTCCGCCGGGAACATGGAGAACACCTTCTTCATGTTTGGGTCGTCGAGCAGGGGGGTGAACCATATCATCTTCGTGCCTGGGGGGACCTTTCTCGACTCGAGGATCATGCGCATCGCAGTCGTGCCAAGCGATTTCCCGGCCATCGCCAATCCAGTGTAGGCCTTGGTCGCATAGAGTGTGTCGTACATCGCGCGCACGTCCAGGGCGAACAGCTCCATCTGCTCGTCCTCCGGCTTTGAGAGGAACTCATCGTCGTACTCGTTGCGCATCTGCAGTATGTCATACCCTGAATCGTAGAGGACTTTGGTGGTGTAATAGAGCAGCGGCATGCGGCAGCTGTAGTGCACGCCGGGGAACATGAGCGCCGCCTTGCCTGCGCCACTTTCAAAGAAGTCGTTGGGCACGGCCGCGCCCCCATGACCGCGCGCGTACATGCTTTTCGGCATCGGCAGCATATGGACACCAGTCAGATGATGTGCTTGCAACGTAGGTTTAAATCGCTTCGGGTGAAAGCAGGCTCATTTCGCTCCATCCCTTTCTATGGCTTTGGTCAGCATGTCTGCTGCGATCGTCTGGGGATTTATCACGTCCTCTATGTCAAGGTCGGTTAGGTGCGCCTCCACTTCCGCGTTGGGGGCCACGACGGATATCCTCACGTTCCTGGCAAGCTTCCTGACGACCAGCACGACGTACACGGACTTGGAGCTGTCCCTTAGGTCGACAACTACGTGCGACGCACTGTTAAGGTTGAACCGCTCCATGTCGCTCGAGAGTGTGTAGTCCGCGGCGTACGCTGAGTAGCCCCTATCCCTGAGGCTGTTCGCAATCGGCTTGTCTGCTGTTATTATTATAAAGTTCCTTTTCTTCGCCTTGAGGCGCTCCGCCAACAGAGCGTTAGTAGCGTCATAGCCTATCAGCACGATGTGCCCCTTCAGCTTCCTCCTGTCAATCCTCGTAAGGCCTGAGTAGATGTGTTCCACCCTGTCGCTCAAGAAATCACCGGAAAGCACCGTCACGGCACTCAGGAATATGCTGAGTCCGGACAGTATCAATATTATCGTGAATACCCTGGCCACGTCTGTCACTGGGACTATGTCGCCGTAGCCAACGGTCGCTATTGTCACGATCGCAAAGTATGCGGCCTGCACCATGTTCGTTATTGGCGTGTTGAAGTTCCCGCCCTGCCCGAGCAGATACGCGCCCACCGTACCATAGAGCACAACCGCCGCCATCGCGGACGCGTATATCGCTATCTTCATGTTGATGTGCATTCACACACTTGCCTCTGATATAGTGCTGCGTTTTATGTTTCTGCCCAGCAATCTAAATATGTTCCATGAGGTACTAGAAACCAGTGTATACCTTGGACGCAATCATAACTGCTGCAGGGTACGGCACGAGGCTGCTTCCTGCCACTAAAGAGATACCGAAGGAGATGCTGCCCGTCCCATTCGACGGCTCCTTCAAGCCCATAATCCAAATAGTATTCGAGCAGCTGTACTCCAAGGGAATCAGGGACTTCGTCATGGTGGTGGGAAGGGGAAAGAGGGTGATAGAGGACCATTTTACCCCTGACTACGAGTTCACCAAGAAGCTGGACGGCAAGAAGAGACGGCAGGCCGAGGAACTCGAGAGGTTCTACTCGCTCATCGAGAAGAGCGACATAACGTGGGTCAACCAGCTCGCCAAGCGCGGCTTCGGCGACGCCGTCATGAGGGGTGAGCACTTCGTAGGCGATGATTTCCTCGTCGTGGGGGCGGACCACATACCAGGAAGGCTGCCGGACATGCCGATGCACTCCATATTGGTGACGAAGGTCAGCGACCCTGAAAACTACGGCGTTGTGGTCACAGACTCATCGGGGAACATAATGGCAATAGAGGAGAAGCCGAGAAACCCGAAGGGCACGACCGTCGCGATGCCCTATTACAGGTTCGACAGGCGCATATTCGAGGAGCTGCACAACACCAGGCCCGACGCCTTTGGAGAGATACAGCTCACGCCCGCGATAGAGGCGCTCATACAGAAGGGCATCAGGTTCAAGGCGGTACTTGTCAAGGAGGCATACGACCTCGGCACAATCGACAAGTACACAGATTCATACCTCAGGCTGACAAAGCATTGAAGTGCCGAATGACAGCCACGCGCGGCAGGGCTTGTGACTCACTTCACGTACTTCTCAGGAGTCTTGTCGAACCTGAGCTTGCACGACATTGAGCAGAACACGTACTCCTTGCCGTTGTAGTCGCTCCTGAAGATTGGGGTGAACACCCCCATCCTGCAGACCGGGTCGGTCAGTTTCGTCATATGGTCACCTGAATTGCATTCTCATATCGCACCTAATAAGGTTGCGCAGATTTCCGCATTACTGGAACTGCTTATGCATGGCAGTAAAACGAGAAATGCCCGGCCATGCCGGGCAAAAGCCTTTTGCGTTCAGCCCTTGTGCACTATGCCGAGTATGCTGCCCACGAGCGCAAGGACGAACCCAACGAGGAATCCGGCTCCCGCGGCCAGGCTTATCAGGCTGAAGACGAGCGCCAGTATCGACCAAAGCTTTATCTTTGACGCATTTGTGCTGTCTATCTTCGTCGAGGCAAGTATCAGCAGCGCACCGAGTACGATGCCGAGCGCACCGAGTCCTACCATAAGGTACCCATCTCCTCCGAACAGCATCCCTGGTACTGCGAATCTCGTAGATCCCGCCACGCTGCCCGCGGCGCCGAACACGGCACCCATCGCAGCTATGGCCACTCCACCAAGCAGCACGAAGATACCACCTATCAAGGTGAGTATGAACGCGGCTGTAGGTTTGTTTCCAGTTCCTATTAAACCACTTATTGGAAATCTCTACCAACGCTTTTAAGCCTTTGTGGGTTTCCCAGCGAATGCGTAAGCGAGTGTGCCGTATATCAGCTTGGCAGCGAGGAAGTCCGGGGCGCGCATTCCCGGCATGGGCGCCAGCTCCGTGAAGTCCATGCCTATCAGGTTCTTCTTCGGCAGCAGCAGCGAGAACAGTTCCATGACCTCGGAGAACCTGAACCCGTCTGGTTCAGGAGTTCCGGTGCTGGGCATCTCGCTGGGGTCGAGGGCATCGAAGTCGAACGTGATGTAGACGTTCTTGGCGGACTTCATCGCGAGCAGGCCCGCAAGCGCCTTGATCCCCATGGAATGGATGGCCTTCATGTAGATTATGCGGTTGCTCTTCCTCATGGCGCTGTCCTTGTCTATGCTCCTTATGCCGATGCTGTAATAGTCATTATGCAGCTCCGCAATGCGCGCCATCGCGCACGCGTGGCAGTATTTGCTGCCGTAGAGCTCGTCGCGCGAATCCGAATGCGCGTCGAAGTGCAGCACCGTGAACTCCTTGCGTGTGTTGGAGAGTGCGTCCATCGCACCTACCGCAACGGTGTGCTCCCCTCCAAGCAAAAGGGGCACCTTCCTGTCCTGCAGGATTATCGACACCTCCTTGCTTATCCGTCTGACCATGCGCTCCGGGGAAGCAAAATCCGGGGCGAGCTGTTCGAGTGTGAAGACGCCGAGCTTCGTGGGGTCGCTCCTCGTATCTATGTCGTAGAGCTCCAGGTACCTGCTGGCCTCTATTATCGCATCGGGGCCGAACCTCGATCCCGGGCCGTACGTGGACGCGGAATCGTACGGTATCGGGAGCACTGCTATCCTTGCTGTCTTGTAGTCCTGCTCCTCAATGCCAAAAAGGTTGTGCGGCGGCAGGGAGTTCAAAACGTGCATGCAGTCACCAAGTCTGTATTGTGATATATTCCACGATTATGGAATAAAAATGTTTACGTTGAAAGCCTTATGCCGACAATAAGATTTAAAAGCTTTGCGTAGAAGCTTATAGTGTGATACAATGGCTAAAAGCAATTCTAAGTACGGGGTCTTCGCCCTGGAACTGATAGCGAGCCTGATATACCTGGCGGTGACCTTCATATGGGCGTCATCGCTGTCGGCCAGCACGTACGGGCAGATATGGACGCCGTTGCTCTATGGAGCGGCAGTGGTCGGATCGATAGTCCTGTTCCTTGCTAGCCTGGGCACTCTGATGTCGAAGGATGAGGCGAGGTTCGTGCGCGCGGCTGACAAGGCAGTCCTTATCGTGGGCTTTGCGCTCGTGATCCTGACGTACACAGAGGCCCTTCCGTTCGGTCTGGCGGCTCTTGCCCTGGTGCTCGGCGTGATAGGATCCGGACTTTCTGGCGCAAAGAGGTAATCCGTTAGCCCTTTTTCCTTCTTTTTTTCTTTTCTTCTTTTCTTTTGCTTCCAAAGCAGGGTAGCTGTGGCTCCACTCAGAGCACGACCGCACCGTTCCTAGTTACGAGTATGTCATCCTTGACCTGCTATCAGGTGGCCCACTTGCTGATGCTTGCCATCACGCCTTTGAAACCGGGCAGGTCGTCGAAGACCATGCTCTCCAGCTCCTTCGAGTAGAGTTGCCGCTTTTTCCCAACCGCCTTCATGAAAGTGGCCTTCGAGAATGTGGCCCCGTAAATCTCGAGCTTCTTATTGACCAACCCGGCGTCGAATGGCACTGATTTCCTGGTTATCAGATAGTGCAGATCGTAGACATCCCTTGCCTTGTCTCTCACCAGTATGGCTCTCGCCTTCTCTGCGGCCACCTCGTCCAGCCCCATCCCGAGAAGGTGCTTTATAGGGAGCTGGTATTCCGGCCGCTCGAGCCTGACAGGTATCCTGTCGCGGAGTACCTGTTCCCTTTTGCTCATCTCCACATACACCGCGCACCGGTTTTTGTCGCCAGTGTGGAGAGGGCCATTGGCCATCACTCTGAACGACGATCCCATGCCGTCGTCGCTGATCACTTTCACGGTATTTGCCACACCCATCAGATCAAGGCTGGCGGACACTACCTCAATGATTTTGGCTGGCAACCCGTCAGAGACTGTGAAGTCAAGATCCTCTGAGAACCTTTGAAGGCCGTGGAAGAACCAAAGGTAGGTGCCACCCTTAAAGACCGCTGGGAAGCCCGCCATGGCATTCAGTATTAACGATTGTATGTAGTGTTTCTCTTGCTGCCATGGTCGGTACCCGTACAGCCTTGCTATATCCATCAATTCCTCTTTTGTAATGATTTAACCACCCTAATTATCTTGTGGCTCCCTCTGCCGTCGAACCTGGTCGATAGTGTGGCGAGCTTTCTGATATCCAGGCTAGATGCATGCTCCAGTAAGTCAGATAGTCCATATCTGTTTAGATACAGGCCGTCGATAAACGCCTTCTCGAGCTCCGCGACGAACACGTAGCTGCCCATTCTTTCGTGCCTCGAGTAACCGAAAAACAGGCTCTTTGGCACCTTGTGGTAGATTATGCCCAGGCTCTTGAACCTGATCGAATTTATCGGGGTGACGCACTCGACACTCGCCTGTATCTGCTGTATGATCCCGTGAAATAGGAGTGCGGAGTCGAGCGACACGTACGACGGCTCGATCATCTGCGTCGCCTCCACGTAGTTGTCGTCTACGAATGATATCTTGCCTCTAACAAGCCGCTGCGCGAGCTGGGCCTTCACAAGGCGGGAGAGATAGACCTTTGCAATTGGTCTTGGCCTCCCAGTAAGATTGGAGAGCTGCTGCGCAGAGAAGACGGCCCTCCTCGAATTGATGGCGGCGTCCCTAATCCTGTAGAGGGAGGTTTTTTCCATCTATCGTCACTCCAAGGTAACTATATTGTTACACTAGAATGTTAATATATAAAAGACTTGCTATCGGACCTCATTCACAGCATGGTTGCTTCGTCCTGCGTTATGAGTATGTCGTCCTCTATCCTCACACCACCGAAACCCTCGACGTAGATGCCCGGCTCGTCGCTGAAGACCATACCCTCCCTTATCCTCTGGTGGCAGCGCGGTGCCAGCGCCCATTTCTCACTGTCATGCACGTCTATGCCTATCGAGTGGCCGAGTCCGTGGATGAACTTGCCCTTGTAAATCCCGCCATTGTGGCGGTTTATGGTCTCTTCCGCCGCCTTGTGGACCGAGTCGCCGTACGCCCCGGATTTTGCTGCTTCGAGGGCTGCGCGCTGCGCCCCTTTTACTGTCTCGTACATGTCTGCCATCCTTCCATATGAGGCACTTGACTTATCGGGCCTGAACATGAACGTCCTGGTTATGTCAGAGCAGTAGCCGTTGTGCTTCGCGCCCGCGTCAATGAGTATGAGGCTGTTGGGCTTCAGCCTTGTGCTGTCCGATACATGGTGGGGTATAGAGGAGTTCTTCCCGAAGCACACGATGGTCTCGAACGAATTTGACGAACCCTGTTCCTCGACGAGCGAGTCGAAGTTTGAAGCGAGTTCCTTCTCAGTTATACCGGGCTTGAACGAGTTCTCTATGTCACTGAACGCGCGCTTGGCGATCCTCACCGCATGGCGTATATTCTCAATTTCATCCTCGCCCTTCACCGACCTCGCATCCTCCAGGACGCCAGACACATCGACCATGCGCCTTGGTTCGGCAAGCACCTTCATCTTTCTGTGGGAGTTGAATGGCAGCGCAGCCCCATCGAAACCAACCACCTTTCCCTTCGTGTACTTTCTTATCATGGACTCGGCTTCCTTGCCCGTGCTGAACTTCCTCACATGCACGGACCTGCTCACCCTCCTCAGCGCATTTTCATCAGAGAGTACGCTCAGCAGGAGCGTGGTTCCATCTTCCGTGAGCAGGGCGGTTGCACCCTCGAACAGTCCTCCTTCGACGCCGGTGGTGTAAAAGAAGTTGCTGTACGGCTGCACCCCGTTCGGCAGCACTATCACGTCGGTATCAGTGGACTCGAACACCTTCTGAAGCCTTTCCCTGCACGCATCCACGTTACCACCCGATCATACAACCAAAACTTACCTGCAAGGCAAAATATTAAAGGGTTTGCTGGGTTCCACCGATGGCCTTGGCAGTACGGTGCCTGTCGAGCGATGCCCTTATCATCTCCACAGTCTCGCGCATGCGCTTCTCCCGCGTCCTCGATATCGTGAGATAGGCTTCATCCTTCGTGCCCCTCGCCACGAGTATTATGACGTGGCCGATGCGCATCCTGCCCGCGCGACCCTTCCTCTGTATCGTCCTTATCTCGCTCGGTATGGGCTCGTAGAATATGACTGCATCCACTGAAGGTATGTCCAGCCCTTCCTCGCCTATCGAGGTCGAGACGAGGACCTTGAACTTACCCTGTCGGAAGTCGTCAAGTACGGCCTGCTGCTGCTGGAGAGTGACACCGTCCTTCTTGCCCGCGAACGTGCGGGCGTCTATGCCATTGGAATTGAGCAGCTCCGCAATCTTCCTTATCGTAGAGCGGTACTGTGCGAATATTATCATGCTCTTCCCGGACAGGTCCCTCTTCACGAGATCCACGACCCTCGCCATCTTGGGGTGTTCCATTCCTGCATTGAGTGACTCCCTTGCGATCTTGATCGCGTTCGCTATCTCCTTGCTGGCCAGTATGCTCTGCACCGCCCGGCTCTTCTTCTCCCTTGCATTGAGCGAGTCGAAATAGGAAACGAAGGGGTAGAGCCCCTCAGTGCTCACGAGCTCGTACGCATGGAAGAGGTTTATCAGGTAGACGTAGTGGAAGAGGGCCATGAACTTGTAGTTCGGTGCCTCTATCTTCTGTATGCTGTTGCCGATCTCTATGAGCCGCTTCTTGGGCATGTTCTCTATCGACGCGGAATAGGTGAGCCCCTTGCTATAGAGCTTCTGCATGTGCTCCTGCATTATCGGCTTGAGTATGCCCATTATCTCCCCGATCATGCTGCCCCTGTCCACGTACAGCACCATAGTCGACTTGTCCATGACGTACGGAACCACGTCGGCGTCCATACTGGTCCTTATCTCTATGTTCTCTATGCCGAGCGCCTTGACTATCATGTTTATCTTGTCGCGGCTGCTTCCCGGAGAGGCGGTCAGCCCGATCAGCTGGACGCCCATCAGCTTGCACTCGTCGGCAACGTACGTGTACGCGTACTTGCCAACAGCCTTGTGGCACTCATCGAATATGACGACCCCGAAGTCGGAGGCGCTGAGCTTGCCGAGCTTGATGTCGTTCGCTATCGTCTGCGGGGTTGCGGCTATGACCTTCGCATGCGTCTCCAGCGCCTCGCGTTCGCTCGCCTTTGTCTTCCCGGTGAGCAGCAGTATCTCGTCGCCCGGCAGGTTCAGCATCCTGACCAATGTGTTATAGTGCTGCTCGCTCAACGGCTTAGTGGGGGCGAGGAAGGCTGCCTTCTTGCCGTCCCGCACGGCCTTCGCTACCGCGAGGACAGCTATCAGGGTCTTGCCCAGGCCCGTGGGCAGCACGACCAGTGAGTTCCTTCCTGTGTAGATGCTGAGCGCGATGTTTATCTGGTAGCCCCGCGGTTCGACGAGCGACGTGTTAACCAGCGAGCCATACGGTCGTATGCGCTCCCAAGAGCTTTCCACAAGAACACCGGTTAGGAAATGCTTATATTCGTTAATGTAGGACTAATAAACTGTTTGTTGCCGCTGTAGCTCAGTGGGAGAGCGTCCGGCTGAAGGCCTTGCAATGCGAGGCAGAAACCGGAATGTCGCAGGTTCAAATCCTGCCAGCGGCAGTTTTGCGTCCCGCGGCGAACCTGAGGGGCATCGCTTTCTTCAACCATCGCAGTGGGGCATGGCGCATTGGCCGTCATCGCGGCCGCAACGCTATGTCGTCCACGTAGAACCTGTTGCCCGCCAGGCCGCTGCTTATGAAGTCTATGCGGTCGAACGGCACGTATCCAGGATCAAGGGAGCTCATCGGCACGAAGAAATGCTGCCATGAGCCGCTGGTTGTACCGGCCGCGACTCCCTTATAGCCGGTCGAGGGGCCCTCGAGGAGCACAGTTATCGTCTCGTTTGTGCTGCCGCCGTTTATGTAGAATGATATGCCGTTGTAGCCCGCGCTGTCGTTTATCTGGTTGGGTGTGTACATGGACAGCGCACCCCATTGCGCGCTCGGCGTGAACGCTACTGAGTGGGTGTGGTTGTAGACAGGGTTGGTGCTGCTGAAATTGGCGGTGCCGCCGTATGACAGGTCGCTCCAGTTCGCGTTGAGCGAGCCCGCATACACCCATGCGGTGCTCAGGATCGGATTCTGTATGTTGATGGCTATGCCGTTTGAGGCCACGTTGTTGGCGTAGTCGGTGGAATAGGCGGTGAGCGTCTTTGCCCCATTGCCGTACAGCCAGGTGTTGAGCGGGAACCTGTAAGGGGCAGTAGTAGCGGTGCCTAGAAGCGTATTGCCGATATAGAGCTTCACGCTCGCCACACCGGTGCCCGAGTCTGTCGATGACACGTTCACCACCACCGTGTTGCTGACGGTCATGCCATTGGACGGATAGACGAACGATACCGTCGGGGGGGTCGTATCGCGGGGTATGACGTTGAACGTGTAGGTCTGCGTTGCGTTGGGCACGTTGCCCGGCGGGTTGCCTATGGCGGACACATAGTAGGTGTGTATGGTGTTGGGCACGAACGGCCCGGCAGTGACATTGCATGCGGACGCGGCCTTGCACGTGGCCGCTATCGAGTTGTCCACGTATATGCTCATGTTCGCGATGCCGTACAGGTTGGTGGCGCGGGCGCTTATACTGACTTTCGTGGTGTTGTCGGGTATCTGCGGCGCCCTCGTTACGTAGAACGTCGTTGAATTCGGTATGATGCCGTTGGCGAAGGCCTGTTTCACCGCCTCAAGCAGCGGCTCGGTGCCGTTCGACGATATGTACCCGCCGCCCAGCTCGTAGAGGATCACCCCGCCTATACCCCTCTGCTTTATGAACAGCGCCTTGGCGGCCACGGCCAGCGGGTTGTCGAACGAGACGAACTCATTGTTTGCCTGGTTGGTCTTGTTGACCACGCTTATGTATGACTCTCGGGCCGCGCTGTCCCAGTAGACAGGATATGATGCGAACTCTTTGGCGAGCGTCGAATACGCCACGTCCTCGCTCACCGCCGGATAATAGCTACTGGACGAGAGGTTCCATGACTGGCACGGGCCGTATACCCCCGGAGACGAGGACGTGCCTGTGCCGTTCGGCACACCTATGCCGCCCTTCCAGACCGCCCCATAGAACTCGATCCCTATGCCTATCTTGCTCTTGTTTATGCCTGCCGCTATCGCCTGGCTGACGGACTGGTTTATCGATGGCACCGGCCTAAGGGTGCTCTTGAAGATGCAACCCCCGCTGTATATCGGGGAGTTGAACCACGTTACCCAGCCTGGGAAGGCTCCAGACATGTCGTATGACATTATGTTTATCTGCTGGAAGTACTGCTGCACCGGCACGGCGTAGCTGTAATTGCCGTCGTAGGCGATCGTGAGTATGGCGGACGGGTTGGCTGCCTTCATGGCATTGGCCAGCATGGGCACGAACGTCTGGAAGCGCGTCGCGTTCTCTATCGGCTCGATGTCCAGGTCTATGCCATCGTAGCCCCTTGCGGTCATGAAGTTCACGAGGTTGGTGACGAACGCCGAGACGTTCGACGGGCTCATCGCCGCGTCGTACAGCGCGCCATCGTACGCCCCGCCCACCGTTATGACTATCTTCTTGCCGTGTGCGTGCGCCGCCGATATCGCGGCGTATGACACGTTCGGGTTGTTGAAGCCATTGAACAGGTCAAGCGAGCCGTTCGCGTACGGGTTGATGTTGAAGTGCACAATCAGGCTTACTGCAGAGTAGTCTATGCTGTTCGGCGCGGGATTATTGGCCTCTTGCTGCCACGCGGCATAGTAGGCGCTCACCCACTTGCCCCCGAACTGCGACGCCTGCGGCACCGTTAGGTCTATGATGTTGCCCTTGACCGCGCCAGATGTTCCGGCATTGTCCGTGCTGTAGTACCTTATGTAGCTCGTCCCGTTCAGCGATACGACCACTGGCACCGAGTATCTATATGTGGGCGTGCACGTGCTGGAGGTGTCTGTGCAGTAATAGGTAGCATTGCACCCGCTCGGCGACTCGCTGCATGAGAGACTGACGCTGACGTAGGACGTGTTCTGGTGCGTGCCGAACGCGTACGCGCCTCCGGAGGCGGTGACCGCGGTGGCTGCCGTAATGGGTATGTTTGAGTCTATCTTTATGGTATTACTCTTCACGGATCCGCTGTGACCCACGTTGTCGGTGCTGTAGTACCTTATGTAACTGATGCCGGCAGTGCTGACCTTAACTGGAGATGAGTACTTGACCGAAGGGGGGCATGCATTCGCAGTGTCTGTGCAGTAATAGGTCGCGTTGCACGTTCCAGACGTGGCCGAGCACGCTAGCGCCACGGTGACGTAGTTGCCGTTGGTCCATGTGCCTGGCACGTACGCCGAATTGCTCTGCGTCAGCGCACTGAAGGAGGTGCTGACGACCTCTGCTATTGTCGTCGTTGCCATGGTCGTGATGGAAACTGTTGTCGAGGGTGTCGTCGTTGCGGCAGCGCCGCCGCCACCGAATCCTCCACCGCCGAAGCCCCCACCCACTTCTGGTGTCGTCGGCACAGTTGTCGTGGAGATGGTAGGTGTGGTGGACGCGCTCGGGAAGGTGGAAGTCGTGGTCGTTGGTACGGTGGACACGGTAGTGAAGACTGTATGCTCAGTGCCGTTTATTACGTTGTAGAGCTTCTCGGCTGCGGTCAGCGAGACGCCCGGCAATATAGAGGTGTTGAGCAGTATGTACGATGACAGCACGTTTATGCTGGAGAGCGGCGCAATGTCATTGTAGCACTGCAGAGGGAATGACGCCGTGCTACCTGGCCCTATCGCTATGTTGACCCGCTCCTGCGGCGTATTCGCGAGGTCGGTGTTGCACCCGGCCGACCCTATGCTGAGCGCGGATGCGCCGGTGTTGGTGACGTTGACCATGATGGAACCGTTCTCCCGTATCAAGGCAGAAACGCATTCGTATTCGGTCAGGCGGGCGCACTGCATCCTGGGTATCGAGGCCTGTCGCTGGTTGTGCGCGTACGTGCCGATGCCGACTGCGGCAATCGCGATGGTGACAGACACCATAATTAGGATTGCGGCATGCCTATAATCGGGCCTATGACCGCCGGCCGTTCCAGAGGCCACGCCGCTGTGGGCGGGATTCTTGTTTGGCGTACCGCCTTCCTTGCCAGAGGCTGCCCAGAGGCTACGCAAGTCCATTTGACCCCCAAAATCTGATTATTAAGCTCTTACTTTACCTATATAAACTTTGTGCGTGCGATTGGGGAAATGCGTGTGAGCTGCCGGGTCTGTCACCGATCCCTCATTGCGCAGACCGTAAAATATGGTCTTTGGATTGGCTAGATCGACCTCGACGCCCCTTCTTTCAAGTTCCTGGCCGATTGCGACCTCAACCGCTTTGGCCGATGCGCCCAGCCTTGCGTCGACGTTTTTCGCCTCCAGCCTTATCGCGCGGATGCCTTCTGCCACGGCCAGCCGCGCGACCGCATCGCATATCTTCTCGGTGCCGCAGCCCTGGACCGATGAATCCTCACGGAAGGCGAAGTCGACGAACGTGCCCGCGTTCATGCGCTCCGCCGCTTTTGCTGCATCCGTTTCCATCCTCAACAGCACGGCTCTGCCGCTTATCCTGTACGGCGTCATATGGCAATCAGGCAGTATGGCCGCGATTTCCTTCCTGGCTGCGCCGCTGAGCCTGTGGTCAACGAACGCGACGTAGCCGGCCATGCCCCCACTGCTACCTATTTGCACTGGCAGATTGATATATATTTTATCTGGCGTACGCCATGTCGTCGTAATGTATTTAAACGGCTATGCCATAAAGTGACTGTTAGCCGCAAGGTAGAGACAATGTCAGGTTCCGACGATAAGGTTAAACTTGGAGTGATAGGGCTCGGCCACTGGTTCGACAGGCTTGAGAAGGGGCTTGCAGATTCTTCGATATCGATCGCGAAGGCGATGGGCACGAAGAGCTTCGCCGAGCGCGCCCAGAAATTGGGAGAGCTTGGGATAGGCCCAGGGAGCTACTTCATAGGCAGCATGGACGGCTCCATACCCGATGGTTTTTTCGATGGCATCGATGCCGTCTACGTGTCCAGCCCCAACAGCCTGCACTATAGGCAGGCCGTGCAGAGCCTCGAGAACGCCAAGTGCGTGGTGGTCGAGAAGACGCTAGCCACGAACGAGCGCGACTTCGAAGACATAACGAGGCTGATATCAACCAATGGCTATTCCGGCAAGACATACCTGCACCTGCATTACCTGCACAAGCAGCTCACTCTTACGATGGACGGAGTGCTCTCGGGGATGGAACGCGACCACGGAAAGGTGACGGGCCTCGCGGCAACCTTCCTCGAGCCGTACAGGGAATCCGACAGGCACAGGAAGTGGCTGTTCTCCAGCAGGGAGGGCGGCATATTCATGGACTGGATACACCCGTACGAGGTCCTCTTCCACGGCGCGAAGGCAGAGTCTGTGGCGCTCCGCGACGCCAACCTATTCGTGCTCAACAAGGACTACGGCGCCGACGCATCCGGAATCGAGGCGCTCGCGGACGTAAGCGGGCGCCGCTTCAGGCCGGGCGCGAAAGCGACAATCAGGGTGGGAAAGGGCGCGCGCAGTGGCATGAAGCGCGTGCGCATGTACTTAGAGGACGGCGCGCATATCGACTTCGATTTCGCGAACAATGAAGACGAGTCCGGGACAGGGCACAGGGGATCGTGGAGCTTGTTCAGCAGGGACGGCAGCCGAGTAAGGCATGGTAAACCCAAAGGACTCGATACTTCAGAGATATTCGCGCGCGACATTGTTGAGCTCTGCCGCGGCAACAACGTCGGACTCAGCATGGATGAGATAAGGAAGCTGTATGCCCCACAGTGGGAGTTCCAGCACATTGCGCAGGGCAAGGAAATCGTGACGGATGACGCGAAGGTTTCCAGGTTCGTCGACGATGCGCTGTCATGCAGGGCATGATGCATCGGCATCGCCATGCGCGGGCGGCAACATGAGCGCGTCTCCCTTGTCCCTCAGTTCCTTCCGTATCTCCTTGTAGTTCGGCACTATCGAGCCGACCAGACTCCAGAAATTCTTCGAATGGTTGTGGTGCACGGTGTGGGCCAGCTCGTGCACGATTACATAGTCCATGAACCTCTCTGGCATGAACAGCAGACGGAAGCCTATGCTTATGTCCGGTGGCGCCCCCCGCCTCCAGGTGCACGTGCCCCATCTCATTTTCGCATGAGAGAATCTGACCCTGCCGAGGTTGGCGCCGAAGTGCGCGGAGCTGATCGCACGAACTTTCTCGTCTAGGGCAGGTCCAAGCACCCTGGCGATTGCGTGGCTTGTTATCTTGACGGGCAGCCCTACCGATGCAGCGAGAGCGAGCGATGGCGGCAATGCTATGCGAACCACATTCCCGTCGACGCGGGCACTTGCGGTACGCGCCGGCCTGCGCGATTCTGATACCGACACCGTGAACGCCCTTCCCAAAAGCGTCATCGAATCCCCGTCGCTGAAGGACAGCCCGTTGCCCGCGCTTTGGGCGTACCTTTCAGGATGCCTCTCGATGCTTCTCTTCATCCTCGTGTAAAGGCTGAGCACAACCTTCTCCGCGTCATCGCGGCGCATGCGCCTGGGCAGACTTATCGTAATGGTGGAGCCCCTGATGCGCGCGTACGCGTTCCTGTTATCCGTAGTCACTACCTCGACCCTGTAAGCCGCGCCACCCGATGCCATGATGTCCGGCAGTTCCATCGCCGTCGCCTTCTTTTATCCTTATCGCAGGCAAATATTAAGACACAACACGGTGCCGTAGAGCTATTTATTGGCTTGCTGAGATGTCACAGCTGTTCTTTGCAGGGATTGGATGGGATTAACTGAAAGGCTGGGATGGCGCACGCTCGCAAAGGGCAAAAGCGGCGGCACAGGATACAAGATAATCGAGAAAAAAGGAAGAAGGCTTCTCACCGCCAGCGGCATAATATATTCCGCGCTCAACGGGGCATCAAACTTCAGCGGCACCTACCACGATTACTTCCTGCCGCTGCCGCTGCTTTTCAGGAAGCCACACGTGCTCGTCATAGGGCTGGGCGCGGGCACGATACCATTCCTGCTTTCACGCATGTACGGAAAGAGGGTGAGGATAGACGTGGCGGAGACTGACAGGGAATGCATAAGGCTCGCGGGGAAGTTCCTCCCGAAAGGCAGGCATGGATTCAGAATCATCCACGGCGACGGCGCGAAGTATGTCGTGGGCCGCAGCGGCTCATATGACATAATCATACAGGACGCTTTTGTGGAGTGGGGCGCACTCGGATCGCTGCACATACCTTCCGCATTCCTGCATGATGGATTCATTTCCGACGCGGCGGACGCGCTCAGCGACAACGGCATACTGGCGATAAACTACGCACCGAACGCGCTCTACCTTCCAATATACCTGCGCAGGCTGAGGAGGCACTTCCGCCACGTCTACAGGATGCGACACATATTCCTGGGCAGCTACATCATAGTCTGCTCAAAGTCGTTAGACAGAAAAGCCATGTTGCGGGTTGTCTCGTCGGAGTTTCTGTCGGAAGGCAGCGGGCGGGTGAGGAGCGCGTACATGTCCATGCACTGAAGGGGCTTCGATGCCGTGCCAGAAGAGTAAAGGATGCGACTGCCGGGATTTGAACCCGGGTTACCGCCTTGGCAAGGCGATGTCCTAACCAGGCTAGACTACGGTCGCATTTTTTATACTCTCTTCTAAGACTTTAAATAACTTGTTTTCAGATAGGTTAAGTCAGATTGTATGGATGGCATTGGATTGAGCAGCCTGCGCATACTTGTGTACGGCCGCATCCATGGCGTCGGGTACAGGAAGTTTGTGAAAAGCGTGGCGGACAAGTATGGTATAAACGGTTATGTAAGGAACGTTTATGATGGCAGCGTGGAGATACTCGCCCAGAATGCAAGTCATTTCATACTGAACAGGTTCATAGACGAGATAAAGGTAAGAAGAGGATAAGGTATGCCGCGCACAGGGAATATTCCCAAAAAGCTTGCGTGCTGCGCAGCATGCCTTGTAAAACACAGGAAGGATGCACAAGGCACTCACTTGAGACTTATGGCAGTCTTGATGAGAGCGATGAATCAAAGGAGTACTGCGATTTGAGAGGGGGGCTACGCGAGCGCATAAGGCTGCTGTTAGCTGGGCGACGTTACTCGTGGCGCGATGCCGCTTAGACGCTCAGCCCTATCTCGATCTGGACGTTGTCAGGCACTGGTATGCGCATTACCTGGCGCAGCACCTGCTCGCTCCCCTCAATCTCGATCAGGCGCTTGTGGAAGCGCATCTCCCACCTCTCGAAGGTGTGGGAGCCGTCACTCGCTGGTGTTTTCCTCGTGGAGTAGCTGATGTGCTTTGTAGGGAGTGGCACAGGCCCCTTGTACTTGACGCCAAGCGCGGTCGTTATCGTCTTGATCTGCTGCGCTATGGTGTTCAGGGACTGTATGTTCGTGCTCACGAGCTTTATGGTCGCTGTGCCTCCCGCCATCCAAACACCGTCACTGCTGCCTCGGGGTCACTTCTATGACCTTGCCCGCGCCCACGGTCTCGCCCATGTCCCTTATGGCGAAGCTGCCGAGCTGCGGAAAGTCAGCTGCCTTCTCTATTACGAGCGGCTTCGTCGGCTTGACCTTTATGACGGCTATGTCGCCGGTCTTGATGGTCTCGGGGTTCTTCTCGAGCACCTGTCCTGTCTTCGGGTCCTTCTTCTCCAGTATGTCTGTTATCGTGCACGCTATCTGCGCGGTGTGCACGTGGAAGACTGGGGTGTATCCCTTCGCTATGACGTTCTGGTGGTGCAGGACTATTATCTGGGCGGTGAACTCCGCTGCGACCGTGGGAGGATTGGACGGGCTTCCAACCACATCTCCCCTCTTGATGTCCTTCTTCTCGATGCCCTTTATGTTGAAGCCCACGTTGTCTCCAGGCTCGGCCTGGTTGAGCTGCTTGTGGTGCATCTCGATGCTCTTGACCTCCGCGGAGAGCCCGCTCGGCATGAGCACGATCTTGTCTCCCGGCTTCATCACTCCTGTCTCAACCCGTCCAACAGGAACGGTTCCGAATCCTGATATGCTGAAGACGTCCTGTATCGGCAGCCTGAGCGGCTTGTCCATCGGCTTCGGTGGCACCGTGAACGCATTTATCGCGTCGAGCAGCGATGGGCCGCTGTACCATGGCATGGTGGTCGGCTTCTTCGCGACGTTGCTGCCCTCTAGAGCAGAATACGGCACGAACAATATGTTCTCGACCTTGTAGCCGAGGCCCTTGAGCAGATCGCTCACGCCCTTCTTCGCCTCCTCGTACTTGCTCTGTTCGAACTTGGCCGCGTCCATCTTGTTGATGCCGACGACTATTTGCCTTATGCCGAGCACGTTCGCGAGTATCGCGTGCTCTCTCGTCTGCGCCATTACCCCGTCGACCGCGCTGACAACCAGCACTGCCGCGTCGGCCTGGCTAGCTCCCGTGATCATGTTCTTGACGAAGTCCTTGTGGCCAGGGGCGTCTATGACCGTGAAATAGTACTTGTCGGTCTGGAAGTCCCTGTGCGCTATGTCAATCGTGATTCCCCTCTCCCTTTCCTCCTTCAGCGAGTCCATCAGGAACGCGAATTCGAATGTTGGGCGGTTGACCTGAGCAGCTATCTCCTTGTACTTGGCAAGATCTCTGTCCGATATCGCTCCGGTCTCGTAGAAGAGCCTTCCGACTGTAGTCGACTTTCCGTGGTCGACGTGCCCTATGAAAATCAAGTTCATGTGCGGTTTGTCTGCCATGTCTTCACCATGCTTAAATACAACGAATAATGACGTTACCTGTAAGAGAAGCAGTGCCTAAGCCTAAGAAGCCTTATTCCCACATGCTTCAGTATATTTCTCATGCGCTATATATTTATAAGTTGCGGTATGCCCATCGAGGTATATTGTTGGCTGCCGCGCCTTGGGACTGGTCCCAGCACCTTCCCACTCGGCACATCTGTGTAGACCGTTCTGTTGTCCCCGATCTGGGTGTCATGGCCGACCGTAACGTCCCTGAGCAGCCACACGCGACGCCCGAGCTCAGACAAGTACCCCAAGGTAGAACCCTGCTTCATCACTACTTTCTCGCCGACCTTCGCCTCGGTGCCCACCGTGCAGTCCTTGGATATGATCGCCCCGCCCATCACTTCCGCGTACTTGTAGATTACGGAGTTGCCGATCTTGACGTTGCGGCGTATGACAGCATACTCGTCTACGAACGCTCCGGGGCGCAACTCAGTACCTGGAAATATGACTGCAGTAGTGGCCGTGTGTACATTGTTTGCTATCGTGATCCTCCTTGTAGTGCCGAGGAAGGCACCACGGCCGTTGCGCCTCGTGAACGGCATCTTAGTCCCATTCTCAAGCAGATAGGCAGAGGTGACCCAAAGCGGCAGCTCCTGCATATCCTCTATTGTGCAGCACACAGGCACCGTCCTCCTGAGCAGCAGCGTCAGCTCGTGCCCATCGTGTCTTCCGGATTCCCTGCCATTTGCCTGGTATCTTTTCGCATCAGTCATTTCGCATTCCTAGTTTTTGTTTGAGCGTTTTCTTCCGATGTGCGTGCGAGCGCCATGAGGCGCTGGACCGCCGCGTGCGTATCGGCCACGTGTATCACCCTTTCGCTTTCCCTTATGTGCTCGTTATACTTATATTTTGTTTCCGGAGAAGAACCCCTAACCAGGAAGAGGGTCTTCCCACCATCTTTCTCGATCTGTTCGGCGAGCGATGGGTTGTCATCGACATAGAGCCCGAACTGGAGGTTTAACTTGCCGCTGCCAGATTCCCTAAAAATCAGTTCTGCATGCAAGTCAGGAAAATTCATCCCAAGGAATTCCTTTAGGTACCTTCTGGCGCCAGGCAGCATTTCGGTCACGAAGTGGAAGTTATATGCAAGTGACAGTTCTTGGAGTTCTCCCTGACTTACAAGCGGCTTCATCGACTTGTAATCCTCCCATGCGGCAATATAAACAGAAGAGAACTTGAGGCTGTGATCCTTGGAGGTGTCGGCAAACCAGTTCCATGAATCGATGTTTTCCATGGTGTAACTAGTACCCCTGCTGGCATTGATTATGCGTAGTATGGAACTAGATGTATCGGCAGTTACGCTGTCTACGTCAAATGACAGATCCAGCCCCTTAGGTCGTAAAATGCTTGTGGTGCCTACCATACACACTCCATCTTGATGCCTGCATATATGTCGTCTTGATATTTAACGGTTTTTACCAACTTGTAACAGTTTAATATTTTCACGCCTAGACGACAGGAAAATTCTCACACTGCCTTAGTGCAAAAACCTGTCGTCGAACGGCGTAATCATGTGCTTCCGATGACAAGCCATATTT
>JACWAL010000009.1 GCA_014874295.1 Microcaldota archaeon | reverse complement strand
GGCATCGGGAGATTGATATTCTCCTTCAGAAAATGTATGGCAGAAACCTCCAACACCACCGAAAATTCATCTTTTCAGGCCATTATGCAATCTGGGGTGTGGGTCAAGGACGCCGCTGCAACAGCATTTTCAACGGCCACACATTCGATACTATATGGGGGAATGTAATACAAATGCATCTAACTGATTATAACTTCAATGTACAGATTAGGATGCATGTTAACAGCAATAATGATACCAGTATGGTTAAGCTCATAAACAGGGTCGCATCTGAAATCGGGGAAGACAAGAGATTCACAGTGTACATCAGGGAACTCTCCCGTTTGGGTGGCAAGAATGATATGTCGTTGCCCATACTCGGAGAGAATAAAGATGCTGTAAAAAGGTTGATACGAATGTCACGCGGATGCGGCCTTAAGACGAACGTTAACGAGGATGCAGACGAGTATACGGGCAGCTATATCTGTTGTGCGGCTAAGCCGAACTCATTCGTGATAAGATCTAATGGGTCGATATCGAAATGCACAGTAGCACTTTATGAAGACTATAACATGATTGGAAGGCTCCTCAGAAACGGGACGATGGAGATTGACAGCCACACGGCAACTGCATGGAGTAGAGGCATTTTCAGCGGCGATAAAACGGAGCTCGGATGCCCGCTAATCAATTTTCCAAAAGAGAAGTTTGTGGATAGCAAATCAACAGTAAAGACGTGACCCGCCCACAATTGCTGCAGATATCAAACGTAACTCAACCATCCATCGAACTCCGGCACCTTCCCGTGCACTATGTCCGAGTACTGCCCGGCCAGCGCCCTGGTGATTCTCCCTGGACCCCTGCTTATCCTCGTCCCGTCGACGTTCGTTATTGGGGTTATCTCTGCGGCCGTGCCAGTGAAGAAGATCTCGTCCGCACTGTAGAGCTCGTCGCGCTTGACGAGCCTCTCCTCCACCTGGATACCCTCCATCTCGGCCATTTTTATCACAGTGTCCCTCGTTATGCCTACGAGTATGTCGGAGTCCACTGCGGGAGTTATGAGCCCCCCATCCTTCACGATGAATATATTCTCCCCAGGGCCTTCCGCTATGTCGCCGTCCATCGAGGTGAGGATCGCCTCTTCGAACCCCGTGTTCCTGGCCTCGTTGCCCGCGATTATAGAGTTGGCGTAGTTGCCGCTCGCCTTCGCCTCAACTGGTAATATCTCCGAGTTTATCCTGCGCCATGAGGACACCTTGCACTTCAGGCCCTTTTCGCGCCTCGTGCCGAAGTACGCACCGAATGGTACTGCTGCTATGTAAGTGCTCACCTTCTTGCCTTTCGTCGACATCCCTATGTTATCATCGTTGTAAAAGGCGAACGGGCGTATGTAAGAGTCGCCGAGCCTATTAGACTTCACGACCTTCTTCACTGCCGCCTCTAGCTCGGCCTGTCCATGCCCAAGCCTCATGGAATAAATCTTCGCGCTGTTGAGGAACCTCTTGACGTGGTCGCGCAGCCTGAAGACAGCTGTGCCATCATCCGTGCCGTACGACCTTATGCCCTCGAATATGCCGGAGCCGTACTGCATGGAATGCGTGAGTATCGGGGCATTTGCGTCCTCGTACCTTACCATCCTCGAATCGAGCCAGACCTTAAGCCCTTTATGGGTCATGCAAGCGCCTACACGTGAATCACATGGTAGAAATAAAACAGTGACTGTTCAAAATGTAATCATGCGAAGGGCCGAAGCGGAAAGGCTGCTTTCAAGATATGATATGACCGATTTCCAGAGGGAGGTACTGATAGCGACCGCTTCAATACCGCGAGGCAAGACCTCCACCTACAAGGACATCGCGTGCATGATAGGCAGGCCGAATGCATGCAGAGCAGTTGGCACAGTCCTGAAAAAGAACCCGTTGCCGATAACCATACCATGCCACAGAGTCATAAGAAGCGACGGCTCGGTGGGCTGGTACGCAGGCAAGGCGAGCGGTGGCACGGAGAAACTGCGCCTGCTCGTCAAGGAAGGCGCTATGGAAAATAGAAAAAAGGCGCCGTGAGGCGCCAACACGTCTGCAACAACCCTATCTCTCCACCATCATTGCCATGCTGTACGCTTCCGCGAGTTGCCTCCTGTCGCGCCCCACCCCCGGAAGCACGCACACGCCCCTCTGGCTGAGCTCCAGCGGCAAGCCCGGGCTCTCGCGCGTTGCGAAGTCCAGCATCCCCTTCTCCTTCAGTCTGTTGAGGTTGTACCAGACCGAGCTCTTCGAGAAGCCGTACGCCTCGTGCATGTAATCCACGAATGCCGAGGCGCTGTCTATCCTGTCGTTCCCTATCTCGAGCAGGATGAGCTTCTCTCTCTGCAACAGCCTAATCTCTCTAGTATCGAACGTTCGACCCACATAAACCACCGATCTTATTTAAAGGATTTATGCGGCCGAAACGACGTACGTCCTCAGTATCAGGAACTTGCTTGCATTGATGCCGCCGCTGCCCATGATAGAATCAGATTTCCATGTGAACGGCAGTCCCTGCATCTTTCCACTTCCTGTGTAACTCACTGCCATGAATATGTATTTAAATGTTCTGTACAATGCTGTCTCATGCTTGTATCCAAGCGGCGTGTACTGCCGACAAGGTATAAATAATGGGAGCGGCTCATTCCAACCATGGCAAGGATAGGCATCATCGGAGGCTCGGGGTTCTACAGCCTGCTGAGTGATGCTGAACAGGTAGAGGTTGAGACGGAATATGGCAGGCCCAGCTCTGAGGTAAGTATCGGCAGCATATCGGGTATTGAGGTTGCATTCCTCGCTAGGCATGGATTGAAGCACACGCTGCCGCCACACAAGGTCCCGTGCAAGGCGAACATCGAGGCACTCGCCCAGCTGGGCGTGGAGCGCATAATATCCACCAGCGCCGTCGGATCTCTGAAGGCGTCGTACAAGCCCGGCGAGCTCGCGCTCTTCGACCAATTCGTCAACACGACGCACGGCCGCGACGACACCTTCTTCCACGGTCCCAAGGTAGTGCACGTCAGCCTCGCAGAACCATATTGCCCCGAGATGCGCACTATAGCGTCGCGCCACGGGTTTGATCATGACAGCGGTACTGTCGTGGTTGTCGACGGGCCGCGCTTCTCCACCAAGGCGGAATCAAGGCGTTACTCCGCATATGCGGACATGATAAACATGACGCAGTACCCAGAGGTCGCGCTCGCTCGTGAGAAGGGAATCTGCTACCTTGGCATAGGGATGGTCACGGACTACGACGCGGGGTTGGAGGGCGACCCGGATGTGAAACCCGTCAGCTACGACGAGGTTGGAAGGATGTTCTCCTCTAACGTCGAGAGGCTCAAGTCGCTGATATCAACGCTCGCGCATGAGATCCCCGAGAGGAGGTCGTGCAAGTGTAAGGATTCGCTGATCGGTGCGGAAGTAAAGGCCTAATCCTTGTCGCGAAGAAACCGATTTAACGCGATGTCGTTGTCGGAAAGGATTGTATCAGCCTCCTTGCCATTGAGCCTGTTCATCATGTTAGCTATCTCTTTCCCCGTCATCTTCGGCGCTTCCTGCGCCATAAGCGCGACCACGCGCACCGCATCCCTTCCGGCGTGCTTGCCTATGAGACGTGCCATGTTCTCCATGCCGGAATCCGCGCAAGCTTGGTTGCCCTTGATGTGGTCGCCATTATAAAGCGCGAGCGTGATGCTGCTCGCGTGGTGGAGCACATCTGCGGCATCTTGCGTGTCGTATTTCTTCATGGATTCGAGCAGGCTGCGCATGATCACTGGATTGCGAACTGAAGCTGCTACCGAGCAAGTCCAGAAAGCGAATTCCCACACACCTGGGCTGCCGTTCCTCTTGGAAATCAGCGAGCGCACCTTCTTGTCGGACATTACGTCGATCGTAGAGCCGAGCCTTTCAGAATCATAGCTCTCCGAGATTATCAGCAGTTTGTTGCGCACAGCACCGGCAGCCTCCCCCGCGTATCCCTCAATCGCACTTTTTATCTTTGCGATGTCGCGCAGCGGCGCGCTGCTAACCCTTATCCCTATCCTGTCAAGGCCGATTTGCAAACTATCTTCAGCCTCCCTTGCCGCACTCCGGACGTGGATTAATGCTCTTTCGCAAGTCGAGTCGATTGTTTTCCCCATGCACCCACCCTCGTTTACCTTCTCGCGCGCAGCATTTATGCCTTCCCTGCGGATACAGTCACGCGAAGTCAATACTCATAGATGAGCTTATCCTAAACTGTGCGTACCTCTACTGTCTTGTCCCTGGACCTTGCTCCGTCGAGTATGGAGACTTGCGACCTTCTGGTATTGAAGTGGTCTGCCAGCACCTTGGCGGCCGCGTCGTTGGCCCTTCCGTCCAATGCCCTCTCCCTGACCTTCACCACATAGGATGATTCGCCAATCTTCTTGACGGACTCGGACCTCGAGTTCGGAATCACCCTTACTTTTATGATCATGCATTATGCACCTAACTATTGCCTCAACAAAGGTTCTAGTCTGTTCAGCTCCATCGGATTGCTATCAGCAATGACTGCGACTGCATCCGCGCCACTTGCCAGCCCTTCGTTTGCGCAAATCCAAATCCCATGGAAGTCGTGTCCAAAGTCAGGGCAACTATATCCTCCCAGAACCCAGTGGCCATAACCCCTATAAACACGCACTTCGACCCTCAATGTGTTCTCGAGACCATCCTTCAATGCGCGCTTGGTGGACCTGTCTATCGCAGGACCGTCCCCAAGGTAGAACCAGCGATCCCCCTTAACTTCCTGGATAAGCCTATTCAGTCTATCCTTCCCGAAGTGCAGAATGTCACTGGCCATTAACAGCCTCCCTCCATTCTCCGCTGCGATTCTCACCGAATCGTCAAACGTTAGCCCTTCGTCGTGGTGGAATATGTTCAATGTGCTGCTATGCGTGGCGACCGGAGCGCACCTTTGCTTCGATATCCTCATACTGTCCCATTGCCGCTTCCGAAATATAAATAGCTGCGACTTTGCGTGCCTCCCGTCGAGCGCCTCCTCAACGCCCGCCCAGGAGTCCCAGCGACCTGTAGGGTGACGAATCCCCTGCTGTCATAGCAATCTTAATATACTATTTCGAGCCATCTAAAGTGTGAGGTTTTTGTGTGGTCACAGCGCAAGATACGAAGGATGCCGCCGCCGCAGGCGCGCAGAAGAAGCCCGTCCAGCGTCCCGTCAGCTTTTCAGTAGATTACATTGACAGTTCGATAGACCCGCGCAAGGACATCTACAACTACTCGTGTGGTAACTGGATAAGAGATAACCCAGTGCCGCCGAACAAGACCGCCTGGCACGCCTACTGGGAACTGATGGAGTGGAACCTGTCGCTGTTGCGCGGAATCGCGGAGGGGTGTGCAGCCGGCAAGTCCGTTGCCCCTGGCTCTGGCGAGAGCCGCGTCGGCAACTTCTACACATCCGCGATGGACCTTAACAGGATAAACGAGCTTAAGTTCTCGCCAATACAGGATTTGTTGGATGCCATATCTAAGGTGGGCTCGCTCGATGACATCAAGGCCGTCATCCCGAAGCTTCACCTGCAGGGCGTCGATGCCCTCTTCGAATGGGAGAGCTGGGTAGATGCGAAGGACAGCACGATTTATTCACTGTACTTCTGGCAGGGCGGCCTTTCCCTCCCGGACCGCGAGTATTACTTGTCTGATACGTTCTCCGAGATCAGGAGGCAGTTCACCGACCACATGAAAAAGATGTTCATCCTGAACGGTATAGACGAGACGAAGGCGCGCGAATGCTCCGATACGGTGATGGTCATCGAGACTCAAGTAGCCAAGGCCAGCAGGGCAGCGACGGACCTTCGCGACGTGGAAAAGAACTACAACAGGGTGGACGTGGCCGAGCTTGACAGCAGCCATCCGAACCTCGGCCTGAAGCAGTACATGTCCGCTATAGGAGTGCCGGAAACGCAGCTTGTCGTGGTGGGTCAGCCGGAGTTCCTGGCAATGTTGGATGCGATGCTGCCGCAGCACGGAGTCGAGCAGTGGAAGGTGTACCTGCGCTGGCACGTCTTCCACGCTTATGCGAGGCTGCTGCACCAGGAGGTTAGGGACGAGAACTTCGACTTTTTTGCCAGGAAACTGCGCGGCCAGCAGGAGCCAGAGCCGGAATGGAAGAAGGCACTAGCAACAATCGACGGCGAGATTGGGGAGGCACTCGGGAAGCTCTATGTTGAGAAACACTTCGACGAGGCGGTCAGGTCGAAGGCCATGCAGCTGGTTGGGGACATCGTCGCGGCGTTTAGGGCGAGGCTGCAGCATGTTCCGTGGATGTCGGAAGAGACGCGCAGGAGCGCGGTTGGCAAGCTCGACAAGATGAACTTAAAGTTCGGATTCCCGAAGAGGTTCCGCGACTATTCCGGGCTTGCGATAACGCCCGACGATTACGTGGGAAACGTGCGCCGTTCCGAGGAGTTTGAGGCGCGCCGGCTTGCGGCGCGCATAGGCGGCAAAGTCGACAAGGACGAATGGGAGATGACCCCCCCCACGGTCAATGCGTACTATGAACCCACAAAGAATGAGATCGCAATACCCGCCGGAATAATGCAGCCCCCATTCTTTGATGCCGGCATGGACGACACTGTTAACTACGCCGGCATAGGCAGCATAGTGGGTCACGAGTTGACGCACGGCTTCGACGACCAGGGCAGGAAATTTGACGCCAGTGGCAACATGCACCCATGGTGGAGCGAAGAGGACGAGAGCGCGTTCAAGTCACTGTCCGAAGCGGTGGTGCAGGCGTACGGCTCGCAGGAACCGCTTCCTGGAATGTTCATAAACGGCCTGCTAACCCTTGGAGAGAATATAGCGGACCTCGGCGGCGTCGCCATAGCATACGATGCGCTCATGGAAAGGTTGGAAAAGAATGGAGAGGAGCAGTCAGAGATTGATGGGTTCACTATCGAGCAACGTTTCTTCGTTGCGTACTGCCAGCGCCGACGCGAATCGATAAGGGAGGATGCCCTAAGGGAAAGACTGGTTATAGATCCACATTCGCCGCAGAAGTACAGGGCGATAATACCCTCCATGGACCTGTCCACATTCGATGCTGCCTTTCCCCCGAAGCCTGGAGAGCCGAAGAGGAAGAGGATAGGTCTTTGGTGAGCCCCGATTTGCTCATGGTGCAATCTTGAGCGCTTTCCTCTCTATGTTCCAGTAGCGCCTTATGCGCTTCACCGCGTTCTTTCCCACTATCACGGCGTCGACGTTGATTCTGGCCAGTCCGCTGCGCATGGCCGCAGTTGCCACAGCTGAAGATACCCTGGAAGCTATCCTGAGCGCCGACTTCCTGTCCATTATGTTCGGCAGTATCATCTCCGTGCCAAGTTCGCGCCCGACTGACTTCGCGATGGCCGTGGCAGCGGCCTCCAGTATCCCGTAATCCACGCTCCTCGCCCTTACGTCGAGAAGGCCCCTCATTATGCTCGGGAATGCGAGGACGTTGTTGACCTGGTTGGGTGTGTCGCTCCTCCCCGTTGCAGCTATGAAAGCGCCCGCGGACTTCGCCGCCGCGTACTCTATTTCAGGGTACGGGTTGGCAAGCGCGAACACGATGGGCTTCTCGTTCATGCCCGCGATGAGCTTGCCATTGAACGCGTTGGCCTTTGATGCCCCTATGAGCGCGTCTGCCTTCTCGGCTGCATCGTCAAGCGTACCTGACTTCCTCTCACGGTTGGTCGAGTCCGCTATCTCCTCCTTGAACTCGTTCATGTTCTCCTGCCTGCCCTTGTAGATGATACCTAAGCTGTCGAGTGCGACGAGGTTCCTGTAGCCTGAATGCGACAGGAGCCTGATTATGCCCAGGCCAGCGGATCCGGCCCCGTTCACGACTATCCTGGCGTCCTTGCCCTTGCCGGCAAGCTTGAGCGAATTGGTGAGCGCGGCAAGCGTCACGACCGCAGTGCCTTGCTGGTCGTCGTGGAACACCGGTATGTCAAGCATCTTCGACAGCGCGTCCACGATCCTGAAAGACTTAGGGGACTCTATATCCTCTATGTTTACGGCCCCGAAGGTAGGGGCGACCTCCGTGACGAACCTTATTATGCTCGCCTCGTCACGCGTCCCTATGCACAGCGGTATTGCGTCCACTCCCCCGAACTTCTTGAAGAGCACGGCCTTGCCTTCCATGACCGGCAAGCCTGCCTTGGGCCCTATGTTCCCGAGGCCGAGTATCCTGGTGCCGTCCGTGACTATCGCGACGGTGTTACCCTTCGACGTGTAGTCATACACCTTGTCCTCCTCCCTCCTTATTGCCTCGGATACCTTCGCCACGCCCGGCGTGTAGAATATGGAAAGGTCTTCCTTCGTGTTCAATGGTGCCTTTGAGAGTATCTCATACTTGCCCTTCCTTGAAAGGTGTTCTCTAAGCGCCCTGTCGCTGCCGCTCTCCGTATCCGCCATGAAATCAACCCGTTACATATCATATCTCATCATGCCTTATAAGGCTTGCCGATGCAACTACTGGATTAGGAACTTGACATTTACATGTTATCACCTCGTCAATCAATAATCCATCACAATACGTATCTTATCAGGTTTGCAAGAAGGCATGAAAACACATGGATTGTGACCTTCTTTATCCCAATGAACCTGTTCTTTCCTAAGTTG
>JACWAL010000008.1 GCA_014874295.1 Microcaldota archaeon | reverse complement strand
GCGGCAGCTCCGCTGCAGTTGTAGGTACCTATCGCAAAACTGGTCGCACAGTTCCTGCCGCCGATTCCAAGTCACAGGAAAAGAACAAAAACTTTTCGTATTAGCGGAAGTGTTGGCTATTTAAATTTTCAACATCCTCTATTATTCTTAACAATATTGAGAAGGTGAATGCATGGATACAGGAAAACAAAAATCTACGGAAGAGAGGGCAAAAGTCAATCTCTTCGTGAAGTATATAGATGAGGAGTTCCCCGCGACTTCAGCTAAAAATGTAGTTGCAGTTAGTGGTTTGAGTCGCCTAAATAGCTGGGATAATGGGGGGTGGTCTGGTAAGGGTTGGAGTAGAAAAACCTCAAGGATGGCAGTTACGGTGCCAGGGCTAGATAATATCGAGGGACGCAGACGAATGATGATGCTACGCGACGAGGATTTTGGGGGCTTAGCCTACGACCGAGGTAGTGGTGGAGTCTTCAAAGTGAACCAGAGAGCAAAGGATTTACTCGAAAAAGTAGGTCCTCTGCTCCGCTACGAGAAAGAAGAACTGGTCGCTGCCTTCAAGGAAGCAAAACTAGAATCTGCATGAATGAAGGGGCAACCGCATGGAACTACTCAGGGCCCCGCTGTCTATAGGGCTAGCCATCAACAGCATCTGTGATCTCGACTGCAAATACTGTTATGCCCAGCCATTTACCCTAATCAGTATGATGACTGAGAATGCACTTACAATCGTACAGGATGCCGCAGAGATGGGTGTATTCAAGATTGCCATAGAAGGGGGTGAGCCCCTCATACATAAGGGGCTTTTCATAATCCTTGATTATGCACTCAGCCAAGGTCTGGAGGTTGACTTACTAAGCAATGGGACGCAGATAGACGACGAGAAAATCAAGAGAATGCAGGACCTTGCCACTAGGTTTGAGAAATGGACAGGGATACAGATTTCGCTCGATTCCACAGATCCGATGGTCAATGACAGTACAAGAGGTAAAGGCAAGCTCGTCATGGATAACATAAACAAACTGTTGGAGCGCGGCGTACCTGTATCGCTAGGCACGGTGGTCACCCATAAGAACGTGGTAGAACTAGAGGATATAGTGAACACTTACTATGCACCTATAAATCGTCAAGCCATTTGGCCGGGCGTGAGGAGCTATCACTTCATTAAGGCTATGCCGACATGGAAGTCGCTCAAGAACTATGAGGAGCTCGCGCTGACTAAGGACGACTTCTTGGCGCTCAAAAAGACAAGAGAATACTTCGACAAGTTGATGAAGGCGGATAATACTCTCGAGATTACGTTGCTCTCTGACAAGGATGACTTTCCAGACGCGGATGAGAGCGCCTCTATGCCATGCGCAGCTGGGTACAAGCAGCTCATAATAAGATCAGATATGCTAGTCGCTACCTGCGACCTCTCTTTGAACGTGATAATAGGTGATTTGACCAAGCAAACATTAAAGGAGGTGTGGGATGGGATAGCCCTAAGGGAGGTGAAAGCCATGGATGTGCTACCTTGCGTCCTAGCCCTTGGCAGGACTGAACCTTATAATATTACCGAGACCCCAAACAAGAGGAATCTCAGCATGCTGCGGAGGGAAGCTGTAGAGAGGCTCTCTGCCATGAATAATAGGATAAAGGGATGTTGAACGTGATAATCAGGAAAGAACTAGAAAAGGAGCTTTTATCCATCAACACTTTCTTCTATCGCATGAGCGGGAGACAGCTTCCACCTGTGAAAATCAAGCTGAGTTCCAAACTCAAGGATGTGGAAGAGAGCAGGAATGGTGTCATCACTTTAAATCCAGAGTATATAGAGGAGTATAACTCCAAGCACAAGGCCAATCTAACCTATCCAGCCCTTCTGGCCCACGGTTATTTCCACCATGCACAACACACGATTATGGCTGATTGGGATCCAAACATTTTCTTCAAGAAACTGATGGCATATAAGCTCACTATGGGAGAGATGAATGAAATTGTTAACAATCTGGTTGAAGCTGCTTCTATGTTCTTCGCAGCTGCCTATGTGAATATCTCATTAAAGCATACTCCAAATAATATAAGGAGGTTTCTGGCACAGGACGGCTACGATGCCCCGTCTGGTAAACTAATCAAAGGAAACGAGATGGTATTGCTTTTATACACCTACAACAGCGACGATGCATCCAAGACAATAAAGGATAGTCTTACTTACAACGGCCAAGAGAGGATGATTAGGTTGCTACTTGAAGCAAAAAAGGGAAACAGGAAGTGTATTCAACCGATGCGAACGGCTCTAGACACCGCTGACTTGTCGGCGGAGGGAGCCGTTCGTGCAGAGGGTTCATAAGGGGCGGAGCCCCTTCTCTCATTACAGGAAGTTTACCATTCAGACGGTAACGGTGAGATTCTTAAAGTGTTGGCTCTGTAGAAATCCTAGGCAAACCGATACAAAGTGATTGATGTATCGGTGGATATTATAGACAACGTCAGTTACTTTCATCTCTCGTCTTTGCATCTTCAAGAGCCTGCTATTCAGTTCATCACCAAATTTTCTTTTCTGTACTGAGTTTACGGTTTCAACCTTACTTCTTTGGTGATAAATATCGTATGGAAAACTGCGCTTCGGTTTTCTTCTATAGAATCCTGTTGTTCTATTCAATGGAACCTCGTATCGTAAAGGTATGACTGAATTTGCGCCTATCTCCTTGTGCGCAAATCGATGATTCTCTTCCGAGTCGTATCCTTTGTCAGCAGTTGCATTTTCTACATCAATTATATTCTTTGTCTTTCTCAATATCGGTTTGAATGTTTTGTTGCTCTGTTGAACGAATAGCGCTAATCTATATGAAGCTCTTCGAATATCGCAGTTTCGCCAAAACTGCGTATCAGACTCTGCTTCTACCATAGTCTTTCAGGAAATCGTAGAACACGAACTTCTGAACCGCCTCTGCGCATAACGAAGTTTCCAGCCTGCCGGCCAGATCTTTTCCGGATGTCCTTTTCACGCACGGATTCTCTCCCTCCACGGATAACCTGTCGCCGTACCTCCGCCTCCTGCGCCATTTTCTATATCCCCATTTCCGCCACTTGCGTATTTCCTGTCTACGATATTTGCTTTTCGTCAGGTGTATCTTCGCGCCTTCCCTTATGGGTATCGCGGGTTATGTCCCGTTGCTGCCCCAGTACTCGAACGTTCCGTTGGCGTCGTACGCGCCGTCTCCGTTGAACTTATTGATCTTGTAGCCGTTTTTGATAAGTTTCCCGCCCTGTTTTACGGCTGTCTCTGGTTCTAATGGTTGGCCCCTTCCTTCTACGTGCGCGTCTATCCCGAGGAGCTTCTTCCCCTTCGATTCCACAGTTATGACTACCACAACATACTTGCTGCGGCCTTTCTTGCCGTACTTCATCTCCAGGTACCTGCCGCTATTGCCTGCCCTCATCCCGGTCCCGTCACCAGAAACGTTCAGTTCCTTGAACTCGGGCAGTTTGATTTCTGGAACGAAACCGTGTATTCTGTGCCATGCAATAGAGAAGTCTCCATAGTACGGAATCGGCCGCAATTCCGACAGCTTCCTCGCAATCCCTTCCAGGCCCCTGTAGTTGACAAGTTGGTGCCATATCGCTAACCAACGCATAAACGAGTCAGGGAATAGATACTGCCCACCTCTCTTTCCTTCGTTCATCCTCTCCAGCTCTTTGTCCCAGTTCTCAACGAAGCTGAAATCTAGAAAGAAAGTCCACCGAACTACCAGTTCTTCGTTGTACTTGCTCCAATCCCTATTGTCTTTATAGGTTCTCTTCCCAAAAGACTTTGGTCGCCTTGCCATTTGGTCACCTGATAATGACTGAATGACGGGTACCAATAAATAGCTTACGTCGTCAAGGATTAGGATTCATTCAACACAACAAGGAAGGATACAAAATCAACATGAATAAGAACAAACGCATCAAGATGAAGAAATATAGGGTAGCTATGAAACTGGCTGTATGTGATACATGTCCTGTCAAATGTGGTGGTGGGTGCGCTAAAGTATCCTTCACCACCTATGGCAGATTCGATAAAGGCGGCGAATCCTATCGATGGCAGGCGCATACAGTTGCACACGAAAATAGCGAAGTCCCCTGCGATGATAAGATTCCTTGATAGGATCCATGACACCTACTGCGATAAGGACGGGGTATGGATTTACCTAGATAACGGACCTGTCCATAAGTCAAAACTGGTAAGGCAGTGGCTGGCAGAACACCCAAATGTGAAAATCCGGTGGATGCCGCCGTACTCACCGGCATTGAACCCGCAAGAACTCGTAGGGGGTACTGATAGGAGGAAGTTCCTGAACAACCATCAGTTCGACAACGCCAGGCAACTCGCGATGAAGTTGAGTTGGTTCGTACGTAAGCTGGAACCTACAACGGTCAAACGGGCGTGTTCACTCGTTCCGATAGAAGCATTATTGAGTTTTTAGGTCTGATTACTTTAGCGGTTGGCTATAAACATGTCAGACTATCCATCCTATCACGTCTTTGCGGCCTAACGGCCGCATTGATGGTGTATCAACAGAGGGGAATAGAAGAGCGGCGGCCTGTTTCATCCTCATGCATGGATGCAAGGGATTTCACAGGCCTATGGAGGCATTAAATTTTCAACACCCTCGGAACTATGGGTTTTATAGATTTTCAACACCCCATAGCTTCTATTTGGTGCAGGTTTCCATCAAGTACGGCAATAAATGGTGTATTGGATGGACAATCCAAGGCTTTCAAAGTATGAGGCAATCGTGGGCAGCATAAAGGAAAGAGCAGAGGACTTCATTGTCGAGGAGATAGCAAAGGCCGGCACCACAATAGAGAGGGGCAGGAAATACACCGCAGCTGACATAGGCATGGAAGGCGAGGCCGGGAAGTTCTGCATATTCGTCTTGGAAAAGACCAATTGGAATACCGCGCAGGTGTGCAAGGAGGTCGCGAGGAGGGCCGGAAGGGGGATAAAATCCGTTGGCTTTGCCGGCACGAAGGACAGGAGGGCGGTAACTACCCAGCTGTGCAGCCTGTACGGCGCGGATCCTGTGCGCCTACTAGACGTGCACGTCAAGGACGTGTCCATAAACGGAGCATGGAGCAGCGACTCTGGCATAAGCTTGGGCGACCTCCTCGGAAACAGGTTCACGATAAGGGTTGCTACGTCGGACCAGGAAGCTACAGATAAGGTAAAGAGCATCGATGGAGAGCTGCACGGGCTCTTCCCCAACTACTTCGGGCCGCAGAGGTTCGGGGTGAGGGGCAACAACGCCAGTATAGGCGTATCGATACTGAAGGGTGACTTCGAGACGGCCGCGATGATGTTCCTCACTGACACCAACGGCGAGACCAACGAGGATGCGAGGGCCGCAAGGCGGAGACTGAAGGAAGAGCTCGACTTTAAGGCGGCGCTGTCATACTTCCCAGGTTACCTGAAGTACGAGCTGCGCATGCTGGATTATCTAGCGAAGTATCCGACTGATTTCGCGAACGCTATGCGGAGGCTGCCCAGGCAGATAGCGCTCATGCTGGTGCATGCCGTGGAATCGCACATCTTCAACGCGGAGCTCGCGGCTAGGATGCGCGATGGAAGCGTCGCCCCAGAGGAGGGGGATGTGGTATGCGGCGCTGACAACCACGGATTCCCGGATCTCTCCACTGCGGAGAGGTTCTCGCAATCAACCGACATGACGGACAAATTCCTAGTTGGCAGCGTCGTGGGCTACGAGATTGCCAACATGAACGGGTATGAGAGCCGCATAATGGAGGAACTCGGCTTGGAGCCGGAAGATTTCAAGGTGAGGCGCATGCCGGAACTGAACTGCAAAGGAAGCCAGAGAGTGCTGGTCGCGCCGTACGTGGGATTAGAGCATCGCGCGGCGGAAGGCGGTATCGAGTTGAGGTTCTCGCTTCCGGCGGGCTCGTACGCCACTGCGCTGCTGGATGAATTTGTCGCGGGCGGCACCGTCAGCTGATCATCAGCCCCTTTCTAACTAGCATGCGGCGCGGAGCCGCGCAAGCATGAGCGCCAGGGTAGGGATTCGAACCCTAAAGCCCCGAAGGGCACTGGTTTTCTTCTGCATCACTAATCAGCTCTTGAGTTACAGCAACTCGAGACCAGCGCGTTACCAGATTCTGCCACCCTGGCATGATCCGCACGCCGTAAACGGGCGTGCATTCATGATATAGACGTTTACATTTATATACTTTCTATGAGACTTACCTGCACTTTATCAGGCATGGCATTCGTGAGTGGTAACAGATGAAGCAGTATAACGACAGGGTGCTCAGCGCAAGGATCGTGACCAGCGCCACATTCATAGTAATGGCGATAGCAGGAATCCTGTTCTCGTTTTACCTTATTTATATAGCCAACAGCCTGTACATGTACGCGCTTGCGATAGCCTTCACATCCCTGGCGGTAGTGTCGGGGCTGTTCAATATATTCACGGCGATTTCGTACTACAGATCGTACTTCTACGAGGCATACATCAAGAGGATACAGAACCAGCTGAAGCCGATGAAGGTAATGCCAACCGTCGCGGTGATCATGCCGGTATACAACGAGGATGTCAAGGTGGTCGAGAGGAACCTGCTCAGGTTGAAGGAGCTGAAGTACGACCGCGGCAAGGTGAGGTACTACCTGGGAGATGACTCTACCGACAAGGCGACACTCACTGAGCTATCCAGGTTCTGCAAGGCGCATGGCATAAAGCACGTTACGCGTGAGGGTAGGAGGGGCTTCAAGGCGGGCAACATAAACAACGTATTGAGGCATTCAAACGAGGATTACATAGCGATCTTCGACTACGACGAATACGTTACAAACACGAATTTCCTGACGGACCTAGTGCCTTACTTCTCTGACCCGAACCTGGCATACATACAGACAGAGAAGAGCTACAGGCAGGGCAAGAGCCTGTTCTCCGACTCAGTATCGCTGTTCGACGCCTTCTTCTTCAAATTCATACAGCAGGCGCGGGCACTCAACAACACCGCCATATTCGCGGGCTCGTGCGGCATAATAAGCAGGAAGGTGCTCGATGAACTTGGGGGGCTGCCGGAGTACATAATAGAGGACACGTTCTTCAGCTTCGAATCCCGCATGAAGGGGTATAGGAATCTGTACATACCGAAGGTCTATGCGGTAGGAAAACCGCTCACGTCGTTCACGCAGCTGGTCAGGCAGCAGTGGCGCTACAATTATGGAGACACGCAGTTCCTGCAGTATTACTATGAGTACAGGAAGCCGAAGAATCTGTCCCCATTGTCGAACGTCGACTACGTCACGCACGGCTTCGGACTCAATTATATCTCTGTTGTGCTGCTGCTGTTCACCCTCGTCTCCGTGCTCATAGTGTTCTCCACGGTCCCGTTCACGACGCTGACGCTGCAACAGTTCCTGCAGGGGACTTATATAGGGGTAGACCTAGAGGTTCTCGGCAGCATGGCCTTCGTGCTGTCGCTGATAGTGCCTGTCGTGCTCACCAAGATATACTTCAAATCGGTCAAGAAGGGCATAATGATACTGCTGCTGAACTTCGCGCTTGTCATAGTAAGGACAAAGGCAGCGCTCGCGGCGCTGATGCACACCGATCCCAAGACAGTATGGAAGCGCCAAAGGAGCGCGAAGAGGGGCAACCTGCTCTTCGCGATAGCGAACACCAAGATAGAGGTGGCACTGTCCGTCACGCTGATCGTGCTCTGCGCGGTCGCGCTGCTCGAGAACAACTTCATAGGCAGCGTGTGGCTTCTCTGGTACGCAGCGCTCTACATGCTTGCCACTGTTTTCTTCTATAGGTATGGTTAGATGATATACGTCAAGCTGCACGACAGCGAGAACGGCATCCTCCTTGCGATGTGCGACGAAGAGCTGATAGGGAGGGTCATAGAGGATGGTGATGTGTACATCAACATACGCGACTACTCTGAGTTCTACAAAGGGTCCTTAATCAGCGCCAAGGAAGTGCAGGCTCTGATTCCAGATAAGCTGCACTCAGCCAATATAATAGGAGATGAGGCAGTAAGCGTGGCAATAAAGCACTCGATAATAAAGAGGGAGAACGTGAAGGTCGCTTCCGGCGTAAGGTACGCCCATGCGTACAGGATAGATGACTAACCGGTAAGATCCATTATCGCGGCCGCGATGTCGCCCTTCGCGTCGCCTATTGCCTTCCTGGCGGCCTCCTCACTCGCGCCCGTCTTCTCCACAACCAGCTTGACATCCTCGTCGCTTATCTCGATAGGTTGGTCGGGCTGCTTGGCTCTCTCGGTTGCGTTGCCCGCGACTTGGAAGCTAACCGAGCCGTTCATCTCTATCTGCGTGACTTGCGGACCATCGACTACTATATCCCTGTCGGCGCAGTGGATGACGACGCTGACGGCGTCTATCTCTGTGGACTTTATTCCCATCTTCGCCATCATGTTCTTGAGCATCCTGGGATCGATATTCGGCATCATGCTATCAGCAGATGATTATGCGGTAAGGTTTATAATTACGGTGGCAACTGCGCTGGTTACCATAGAATCACTTCCTTGCTTCGTCGAACCTCTCCTGCACGTCCTCCCAGTTGACGACATGCCACCACGCGCTTATGTAGTCGGGGCGCTTGTTGTAGTACTGTGGGTAATAAGCGTGCTCCCAGACGTCGAGACCGAGGAGAGGCACCTTGCCCTGCGTTAGCGGCGAATCTTGGTTCGCAGTGCCCACCAGCGCCAACTTGCCGTCGTCGAACACCAGCCACTCCCATCCCGAACCGAACAGCTTGCCCGCGGCATCACTAAATGAGCTCACAAAAGAATCGTAGCTACCGAACTGGGCGTTTATAGCGTCCATCAGGCTACCTTCGGGCCTCTGCTCCTTCTTGGGCGACATCATCTTCCAGAACAACGAGTGGTTGTAGAAGCCTCCTCCATGGTTCCTGAGCGCTGTCCTGACATCCTCGGGCGCCTTGGCGTGGCCCTTTATTATCTCCTCTATGCTCTTGCTCTCCCACTCTGAGTACTTCGACAGGGCCTTGTTCAGGTTGTCAGTGTACGCCTTGTGGTGCCTGTCGTGGTGCAACTCCTGTATCTGCTTGCTTATGAATGGCTCAAGTGCGTCGTACGCGTACGGCAGTTCAGGCAATTCGAACATTTTACCACCTTTGTGAATGGAAGTTCCCGGCTTTAAAAGTTTCCACTTTATTGGGGTAAAGGATTACAAGCGCTGCAGCTTAGTGTATCCTCGATCCCGGCGGCAGAGGCCTTTCCAATCCAAGCAGCACCACGTTGCCGGCGCTGTCCTCTGCGGCGAGCAGCATGCCCTCCGATACGAAGTCGCCGATCTTCTTTGGATCGAGGTTCGCTATCACGATTATGCTCCTGCCGAGCAACTCTTCCTTCGCGTAATAGGGCTTTATCGCGGCGACTATGCTACGCTTACCAAGTTCGCCGAGGTCGAGGTCCAGCCTGTACATCGGCTTGCGGGTCGGCAGGTCCTCCGCGCCCACTATTTTAGCCACGCGCAGGTCTATCTTCGAGAAATCATCGAGCGTTGCCATCCAATCAGAGCGCATTCGCAGTCAAGATTAAAAGCTATGTTGGGGTCAGGCGCGCCTTGGTAAGACCGCCTCGGCAGCCTTCAGTATCCTGGATATGCCTTCGCCTACCTCAGAGTCGCTCTTGATTCCGAGCTTTGCGGCTGCGGCCTGCGGGTGCCCGCCTCCCCCGAGGGTACTCGCGAGGGCGGAGCAGTCTATCCCCTTGCGGCTGCGCATATTGAGTATATATCCGTTCAGGTTTATGAACACCTCTATTTCAGTATTGAGCTGCTCCTCTATGATGGCGCAGGCCTGCGTGCTCTGTATGTCACGAGCGTAGCCTATCCCTATCTTATAACCGTTGACCTCGTAAGAAGCGCAATCGTGCCTGAGCTTGGATATCTCGAGCTCCGATGCCTTGACGTATTCCCTCGCGGCGTCGACTATGAACCCGTTGCGCATATCGTCCCGTGAGACCAATTCGGCGATCTTCCTGAGGGGCGCATCCTTACCTTCCCTGCCCTTGAAGAGCGTTATGGCACGCACCATGTCGAGTATCAAATCTTCCTGCCCTTTTGGCGGCGTGAGGTTGAAATCAGTTATGTGCGCCAGGGCTTTCACCTTCATTGCATAGTCATCATCTGTGCCCAACTCTTCTATGACGCGTTCGGCGGCGCACGTGTTCCCCTCCCCACAAACGAGCAGGTCGCATGCCCTCTTCATGGCGGACACTGCCTTCTCGCTCCACGGATGGTGATCTATCCACGCTATCCTGTTCCCTGAACGCCTCAGCGAAGCGAGTGATGATATTATATATTGCACCGCATCGTCGTTTACAGAGACATCGGTGAATATGACAAGCGAATTTTTTGGATGCATTGAGAGCAGGCTTTCCATTGCAGGTTTCAGGTCTTGGACCTGCGGGTAGCCGAAGACCACGTGGTCCGGCCCCATGCGCATATAGCGCATGAGCAGAGCGGCGCTCGATATACCGTCGAAATCCGCGTGCGTCATGCAGAATATCGACTCCGTGCCGTTCGCCAGCTCGGCGAGCTTCACGAGTTCACCTTCTCTTCTTTGCGCTGGAGGCGCGTACGTGCGCCTTCGCCTTGGCGCGATGCACCAAATGGGTGCTGTGCTTGTGCGAAGCACCGGCGCGGTGGCGTTTGGCTACGGCGTGGTGGCGCTGCTTCGGCCTGGATGCCGTACGAGCGGTGCGGTGCGGCTCTGAGCGCGCCGGACCCTTCGACAGATCCTCGACTACGCGTATCTCGTGCTCATTCTCCCTGCTCGCCATCTTGTTGAGCATCTTGTCTATGGCATTGTCGCCGAGGGACTCGTTCTCCCTCGAGGACGTGTAAAGGAGGGTGTTCTCGGAGCTGCTCCTGTCTATTATGTCGCTTATCGATTGCATACGCTTTATCTGCTCCAGCTCCCTCTCTATCTTTTTCTTCTTCTCCGGCTTCATGGAATCTCCTGCCTACCGCCCATTAAGTATCGGATAGATTGCTTAGCATAGATTCTTAACTGTTGCGTACGGGTACGCGCCAACGCGTGGTCACGGCTTTATGAGCTCTATGTCGGATATCCTTCCCGTCGACAGATTGTAGACCATGACTCCGAGGTCCAGTCTGCCTTGCCTGACAGCACCTGATACGCATTCGCTCCTGCGGAGCAGCTCCTTCGCCTGCGCCCTGGCATTGGTCCATGCCGCAGTCTCCAGGTCGTCCTTCGGGGAGATGTTCAATGAAAGGCCCTTCACCACCCTGAACAGGGCCGCCTCCTCCGGGGGCTTGCCGTTGAGCAGGTTAAGCGCCGCGGTGAGCGCGCCGCATCCCGTGTGACCAGCCACTATCACGCTCTCCCCTCCGAGGTGCGCGACGAAGTATTCGACTCCAGCGACCGTAGTGTCGTCGATGGCCTCTCCTATCGGCCTGCCTGGGACGAATATCTCTCCGAGCCTTGCGCTCATGGTTATGATCGGATCGACCCTTGAATCGGAGCACGCAATTACTGCCACATTGGGGTGCTGGCTTGGAACCAGTGACTTGTAGTCCGTGTTCGACTCCGCGAATTTCGAATTGCCTTCAGAAAGCCTCTTCTGTACCTCTGCCATTTTCATTGCATCACCCAAAAGTCGAAGATCAGACTGTGTACGCGCTCTTTATTGCGGGCACGTTCGCGTTGAACCGTTTTGCCGCGTACTCCTTGAGCGACTCGGACTTGCTCTTCTCACCGTGCACTATGAATACGTTCTCCAGGCCGTTGACTTTGCTGATTATGCTTTCAAGACCCGGACGGTCGGCGTGCGCCGACAGGTGGTAAGTCTCGACTTTCATCTTCAGCTCCACGGGCCTGTGATCTATCTCGATCTTCCTCGCGCCCTCCTGTATATCCCTACCAAGTGTGCCCTCAGCCTGGTACCCGACCATTATCATCTTGTTCACGGGATTGCCGGCCAGCCTAGGCAGGTAGTAGAACACCGGGCCTCCGCTCAGCATACCGCTAGTCGTGACTATTATGCTGGCCTCATCGCTGTTAGTTATCTTGGCGCGCTGTGCCTTGCTCTCCACCGCTATGAAGTTCTTGTTCTTGAATGGATCGTAGTCGCTCATCAGTATCTTACTCTGCAGCTCCTTACGGCAATATATGACGTTGTGCCTGTGTATCCTCATCGCCTTGTTTATCATGCCGTCTATGTAGATCGGCACCTTCGGCAGTATGCCGGAGTTCAGGTAGTCGTCGAAAAGGAGCAGCACCTCCTGCGCCCTGCCAACCGCGAAGCTCGGCACTACGACCTTGCCGCCCTGCCTAAGCGTGTCCTTTATGCTCGCTATCATCAGCTTTGCGGCGTCCTTCTCCTTCTGGAAGACGTCCGTCGCTAGGCCGTACGTGCTCTCTGTTATCAGCGTGTCAGCGTTTATGTTCTTGAGGTCCGCCCCGTCGAAGAGCTTGGTCTTGGCGACGTTCGTATCACCCGTGTAGAGCAGGCTGGTCCTCCCGTCGGTGATGTGCACCATCGCACTGCCGAGGATGTGCCCCGCGGGTATGAGCCTGAAGCGCATGTCCCCTATGCTGAACTCGCTCTGGTATTCCTTGGCCTTGTAGTGCGCCATGAACGACTTCAGCCCGTTCTTAGTCACGTTCTGAGGCGCAGACAAGTGCATGTAATCGCTTATCAGCACCGTCGTCAGCTCGAGTGTGGGCTTCGTGGCGTAGACATCGCCGCCATAGCCTGTGGAGTATATGTGTGGCAAGTACCCACTGTGGTCCAGGTGGGCGTGGCTCAGCACTATCCCATCGACCTTCTTCGCAACGTTGTCTTCTACCTGTGGGTATTCCTCGTGCTTTCCAAACTTCACCCCGGCGTCGAGCAACACCCTCGTCTTATTCGTGCTTATCATTATGCAGCTCCTTCCTACCTCTCCGGCTGCTCCAAAAAATGAGATTTCCATTCCATTCACTTCTGTGTATTCACTTTGTTTTCTTTCGAATCTGTGTGGGGATTGATACCTTTTTACGGTTTCTCCGCTTTTGCGTATACCTCCTCCTACCCTTCTGTCCCTTCCCAATCGCGGCCTTGCGGCCCTGATCTCTCACTTCCTCTTCTTTATTATGGCGATATCCTCGAGATTGACCTCTGGCATCGGCTGTGGTTGCTGCTTTCTCTCTGGCCTCTTCCTGTGCTCCGCAGAGGACCTCCCCACCTTGAGCAGTTTCCTGAGCGAGTCATAGAGGATGTCGAGCTGCTTGTCCAGCTCTGCTATGCCGTTGTTCAGCTCGTTCACCTTGGCGGTGAATTCCTCTATGTCTTTCTTGACGAAGTCGCGCTTCCTTACCAAGCGCACAGTCTTCATATACTCGTCTATCTCGGTGCTGATCTCCCTTATCTTCCTTATCAGCGCCTTCTCGTCCGAAAGGGAAGAGGCCTCCGTGGATATCCTGAACTCGAGCCTCTCCTTCTGCCTCTTGAGCATCCTGACTTTCTTCATCTTCTCCTCGTAATCCGTCTGCGGGTTCATGCTTAGGAACTTCTCTATCGTCTCCGACTCGGCCATCTTGTAGCTCAGTCTGCGCTTGAACGCCTTTATCTGGTCGATGAGCGCCCTTCTCTTCTTCCTGACCTCCTCGATGTCGGCCTTTATCTTGATCGCCTCCGGGTGGCTGGATTCGTTTATAAGGTCGAGTATCGACGGCCTTTTCTCCTCCTTCTGGGAGGTTAGACTCGGCCTTTTAGTGCTTTCCTGGGCCTCAGAAGAAACAGGGGCTTCCTGCTTTGTATCCTTTTCCGGCCCGCTCTCATTTGCCAGTAAATCGCCTGTTATCTGTTGTTGTAACTTTGTGTAGACTCAATGTTAAATAGTCAATGGGCGGATTTCTGCTCCGTTATTTCGTTATAGACCTTGAGCAGCCTGTCGGTGGTACTCTCAATGGAGAACCTCTCGGCGGTTGCCGCCATTCCCTTATATCTGTCGACATCATTTATAACCTTTTCTATCTTCGAGGCGCAGCCCTGCGCATCGTTCGGCTCGAACTTCTCGCCGTTGTACCCGTTCCTTATCAACTCCTTCAGCGCAAGGTAGTCCGCACCTACGACAGGCTTGCCGCACGCCATCGCCTCTATCGAAACTATACCCTGTGTCTCGAACGTTGATGGTATGCAGAAGACATCGCTTGCCGCGTAATATTCCGGCAGCTTCGCGTTCTCGACGAAGCCGAGGAACCTGAACATGCCCTCCAGGCCGTGGCGCCTCACCATGGACTTGTAGTGCTCGAGTGAAGGTCCACCTCCTATTATAACGAAGACCAGGTCACTCTTTCTGAGCAGCCTGGCCGCGTTTATCATGACGTCGAGCTTCTTCTCTATGCTCACTCTCCCGACGTACATGACGACCTTCTTCCTGCTGTCCCCGATGAGCATCTTCCTTATCGCCTTGCCGTTCACGCGCGGGTTGAACAGCTTCGTGTCGACGCCATTCTCTATGACTCTGGTGTCCATTATTCTGTGCCTGTGGAGCAGCTCCTCTATCGCCCTGCTTGGCGCGGTCACGAGGTCGCACTTGTTGTAGAAGAAGCGCGCGTAGCTCCAGGAGTACCTGCTCGCCATGCTTTCTAGGAAACCGTTGCTGCTGACGTACTCTTTTATTACGGACTTGTCAGTGAACAGCGTGTGGAATGACCCAACTATGGGGACGCGGTTGACCTTCGAAGCCATGAGCCCTGATATACCCATCGAGAATGGGGTGTGCGCATGCACCAAATCTATCTTCAGCTTGCGCGCTCTGCTCGCAGAAAGGTAAGGAAACACGGCGAAGGTGTACTGCGGATACTTCTTGAACCTCACGCCTTTCGAGAAGAAGACATTGTACGCGCTCTCGTTGCCATCCTTCTTCCCAGCGGTGAAGATGTAGACCTTGTGGCCTCTGCGCTCCAGCTCGGACGCGAAGTTATTTATCGAAGTGACGACGCCGTCGACGGCCGGAAGGTATGAATCAGTGTAGAACGCGATATTCAGAGGCATTTAAGCATCATCTGGGCTCCCGGCGCCAAGCACCACGGTCTCGCCACCAGCCGCTTTTATTTTCTCCACTGCCTTCTTGGAGAAGCCAGAAGCTTTGACCTTCACCGGCCTCGATAGCGAGCCGTTGCTCAGAACCTTGCGGCCCTTTAGCGTTATGTAGCCGTCGCTCCCCTCCTTCATGGAGCCGAGCTCGCGCAGGTTGGTCTCTTCGAGCATGGCTGGGTTCCACTTCGTGAAGCCCTTCCTGCTGAGCAGCCACGGGGCCTTTGCGGTCATCCAGGTGAAATTGTGCTTGCGCGCACCCGCATTTCCGACGCCTCCTCTGTCTCCCTTGCCCCTGGCGTTCTTGATGTTGCCCTTGCCCCATCTCCTGGTGCCGAGGTACTTCCTCTTGCGCTTTTCAATCCTTACGACCATCAGATCATCCTTCCTATTAGCTTGTTTATGTCGCTGCCCATATAGCCCGCTTGCCCTCCCTGGTTGAAGCTCTGCTTTATCGCCCTATAGCCCCTCCTCGGAGGGTGAAGCCTGAGCGGCATGCTCTCCTTTACGGAGTCGAGCTTGCCCCCAATGACCTCCTTCGCGTTAGCGCCGGGCACGTGCCTGGCGAGCAGCTTCGCGAGCGTGGGCTCGTCTATCTCGCCATATGCCACGTGGTTCTGGCACTTGTTTATCATGCCCTTGTACGAGTCCGTAAGCTTCACGAGGGAGCAGTTGTTCACGGCCTTCAGGTTCAGCCTCTGCATCGTCTCCTCTATGTTGTAGTTGAGGTTGACCTTGCCCCTAATCCTTACTATGGCTATGAGTTTTCCGTTCGCAGCCTTCATGAGAACACTTGAACTTGTGAGTAAAAGTACGGTATAATATTAAGGCGGCAAATATAAAAAGGTTGGAGTCCTGCAAAGGCTATGCGATGCATGCCACGTCCTTGAAGGAATGCAGCTGCTGCCCAACCTCATCTTGTGAGTTGAATATCTCGACTTTTACGCCCCTCGATTCCGCCTTCGAGAGCAGCTTTTGCACTGCCATGTCAGGCAATGCGCTGTCATTGACTATGACAACAGTGGCCTCGTAGTCGCCTACCGCACCGCTGACGTTGTCTATGCCGTATCTGGAGGCCTTCGAAGACAGCCCGTTCAGGAACCTCTCCATCAGCACGAACTCCTCCCTTATGTGCTCGTTCTTCAGCAGCTCCTCGACGGCGTCGCTGCGTATTAGCTCGTAGACGCCACTGCGCTCCGCGTTGCTGACCTGCATATAGAGTAGCCTCTTTCCCAGCTTCTTCGCCTTGCCGGAGTCGTCGAGGTATCTCTTCAGCTCGTCCTTCGTGAAGCCCGGGCCTGCTATTATTACGGTGGAGACGTCCATCAGCTCCATCGACCTCAGTATCGCCTCGAAGTACTTGGCCTGCTGCTCCTGGAACTCCTTCTGCGACATGCGCTTGCTCAGATGGCTGTAAAGCTCGCTCTTGAAGTCTATGCCGTAGCCGAGCAGGAGCACAGGCTGCGCCTTCTCATCGTCAATCGCCATTATGCCGAGCCTGGCCCTTTTTGACTCCCGCACGGCCTCCTTGACCACCTTCATCATATACGACGGCCATCTCTCCTTTCTAATCTCGATCATGTCACCCAGCGCGGCGTTTATCGTGTGGTAACTTCCTAGCACCACGTATTCCAGCGGCCTGCCCTCTGTTATCTTACCAGTGAACCTAAGGCGCTGCGCGTTCTTGTCGAGCTCGATCTTCTCGACCTGCACGGTTATCATCACCTCCTTCATCTCGCCCTTGTCGCTCTCGCTCGCCTTGAACTTCCTAAGCGTGCGCGACCTGACGTAATCGCCGCTGAAGACGATCCTCGCCGCGCTCCAGAGGTCCTCAAGCGTCTCAAGCTTCAGGAACAGGGTTCCCTCGTCTTCATGGAACTTTACTATCCTCATGGCAAACGTCCTTAAATGTATTGGGACAAACATAAATAAAGTGGTACTTTGCTGTACGTGTTGCTGTCGCTGCCGTCACTGAGCAGCATCATACTCGGATCAACGCAGGCGATAACGAACTTCATATCGAGCTACGGATACTGGTCGATAGCCGTACTGATGGCCATGGAAAGCTCGTCGCTGCCGGTGCCGAGCGAAGTCGTCATGCCGCTTGCAGGCCTGCTGGCCGCGAAGGGCAGCATGTCATTCGAGTGGGCGTTCATTGCGGCCTTGGCGGGCGCGACTGTGGGCATGGCCGTGGATTATTACATCGCGTACTTCATAGAGAAGGACGTGGTGTACAAATACCTGAAGAAGATGCACATAAAGGAGCACTGGCTCGACGACTTCTCAGCGTGGTTCGAACGTAACGGCCCACCTGCCGTCTTCCTGACCAGACTGCTGCCCGTGGTCAGAACGGTCATAAGCTTCCCTGCAGGCTTTGCGAAGATGGATCAGAAGAAGTTCTTTGCATACTCGGTAGCAGGGACGGCGATCTGGAACGGGGTGCTGATGGCGTTCGGCTACTATGCGCTCAATGCAAGCAATGCAGCTATCGCCATGGCGGCTGCGGGCGCGCTCGCCATCGTCCTCTATGTGATATACAGGTTCGCCGGAAAGAGGATAAGAAGACACTGATGCCGTCACCCGGTTGCTCTGCCACACGAGATGTTATTGCTTGGTGGAATTTGAAGCATGCTTGCGCATTATCTCTCTGCTTGCCTTGATTTCCCGATACAGCGCGTAAATGGCAGTGCCTGCAAGGGTTGCTGTGACTGCGATGCTGCCGACTGATGCTGCTACGGATATGTCAGCATACACAGCAATACCTGTGAAGAAGGCTGACACTGCCGTTGCGGCACCGGAAACTGACATTACAAGAGACCACATTCCCCTCTGGGAATGTAGGCGTGCTTCGGAGTCCACAGTCTCCGTTGACTCCTTAGTCGTAGTAATTGCGAGCGCGTGATATAATATAATTGCTGGTGTCCTTCGAGGCGAGTAAGTTCCTTGCTTCATTATAAGTTATCGGTTTTAGTCTTATGGTGACATTGTCGTTTTCAGCGTCCTTTTCCCTGGTAACGAGATACCACCCCTCTTTTGGTGCACCATCGGAGCCCACATAAAGCCAGCCATGGAGGTTTGAGGCAATAGCTTCCATAGACGTGGCAAATCTGCTACCGTTGTGTTCTACGACCTCCTCTGCCTGCTTTCCGCCACCTACTACTGTTTCTTTGGTTATGAACGCCGTGGTAGCAACTTTTGGATAATCTATCAGGCCCAATTCAATTGCTTTTTAGTTACGTCCATCACTTCACCACAATATTACGAAATCTTCGCTCCGCACTTGCTGCAGAACTTGGCAGACGCGTCGAGTTTCGCACCGCACTTGCTGCAGAAGACGTAATTGCCGGAGGCGCCTCCAGATACCTGGCGCGCCGCGGATCCCGCTGCGCCCGCCTCGGATATCCTCGCGTTCAGGTAGTCCAGCAACTCCCTTGCGTCCTTGTTCTTCAGGCCTGAGATTTCACCCTCCTGCTTGCCCGTGCCGGCGAGCAGTCCCCTGTCGGTGTCGTAGCCCTCTATCCTGACGAATACTGTGGAGGATATGACGCCATGCTCCAGCCTGACGCTGGTTATTTTGTCGTAGGCGATGACCTCGAAGTCCTTCCTTATACCGAGGCTCTCCCTGTTGATTATTATGATGCGGTTGCTCGTCGCTATCAAGCTTGTCGGTGTTATGAGGGAGCCCCCGGGAGCGTACTTCCTCTGCCGGACAGTGACGCCCACGGTTTCACCCGGAAGAAGCATATCCTTGACGAGCGCAACGTCCTTCTGGTTTATTCCCATGTCGATACCAGGCATATCGGTTTCCATGCGTTAATAGCAGCATCCAAAATATATAATGTTATGCGGATTCGACGGTAACGGTCTCCCGCTTGTCTATCTTGCTGAAGTCTATAATCCTGCCGTCCTTCGAGGCCTGGTCCCTGCTCAGCAGCACTATCCTGCTGACCCTGTGCTCGGCTGTGACAATGTACCCAGTTTTCTCGGCGAGGGCGTTTGCAAACTCCCTTATCTCGTCATGGTTCGGCATGCTGTCCAGCGAGAGATGCCTCTGTTCCTCCCTTGAGGAGCCGACGAACGAGAAGCCCTTCACCTCGACGTAGTTCACCCCCGCCAGTTTTATCAATTCCGCGTATCCATCTGGATTCCGCATATTAAGGCCTTTTATGAGCGTCATGCGCAGCACGGTCCTCGTGTCCAGCGTCTTCAGCATGGAAAGGGACTTCCTGAACCTCTCCCAGGCGTTAGGCACCTTTGGCCGCGTAGTCTTCATGTATGTCTCTTCGTCAGGGGCCTGCAGCGATATGTAGAGCTGTGTGGGTGGAGGATCAAGCCTGGCTATGGCCTCGGGCAGCGTGCCGTTGCTGACGAGGAAGGTGCTTATTCCCCTCGTGTGGAATGCCTCGAGAAGCTTGCCCAGCTTCGGGTAGAACGTGGGCTCACCGGTCAGGCTGAGCGCGACATGCCTCGGCTGGTTCGCCTCCTGCCATCTCCTCATCTTGGTGTCCGTGTCTGCCGCGCCCTTGAAGCCGCTGACTATCCTCCTCTGCTCGGTTATCATACCGTCCACTATGCCCTCCGGGTCGTCCCATTTGTCGACGGCGTTCAGCTCGTTCCAGTTTATCCCGAGCTCATCAGGTATTATGCGCCAGCAGAACCTGCAGCTGAGGTTACAGCCTATGGCGGGGGTCGCCTGGACGCACTGCCAGCTTTTTATGCCATAAAACGAATACTTGTAGCAGAGCGTCCCTCCTCTCAGGCCATTAGCCGTATACTCGCAGATCTTGACTGCCGAGTGCTTGCCCACGAAGTGGTAACCCTGGCCCTTCATCTTCTCCTTCAAAGCGTCTAGTATGTCCGTCATTGTTTCACTAAGAAAGCACCGCGACTACGGGCTTAGACTTTTCTACAGCATATGCACGCATCAGGTTTTATATAAAGGGAGGGCTTAAAACCCCTACCTTTAGGCGGGGGATAAAAGCCCAGACCGACATGATACAAAAGTATATATAAATATACTCAGATAAACACAGATAGACAGTAGGTCCTGCTGTGCTGAGGGCATACAAGTTCAGGATATACCCTGACGAGAAGAGGCAGTCAGAGATAGACGAGAGGCTCGTCCTCGCGATGGGGAGGTTCATCCAGATGCTCTCATACAAGGCTGGAAGTGCTGGTTTGAGAGTCATAAAGGTAGACCCAACGAACACGACGAAACTCTGCAGCGGCTGCGGCAACATCCAGGATATGCCGCTGTCAGAGCGGACATATATCTGCAGCGCGTGCGGCCTGCACATAGATAGGGATATAAATGCCGCAGTAAATATACTCAACAGAGCTACCGCCGGACCGGCGGGAAGTCACGCTCGGGGAAACAATGCAAGACCTCAAAATGAGGCTGCTGTCGAGGAGCCGAGAACATACCCCGCAATCGCGGGGGAAGCTCCTACCTTCAGGTAGGGGAGGAGGTCACATGTGAGCGACGCACTAATTTATATCGCTATACAGGAGGTATGTGGATGAACGGCAAGATGCTTGGGATAATCTCCACGGCGTTGAAATCTAATTTTGGCAAGCTCAGCAATCCATACAAGCTGAACTTCTCGATAACGTACTTATGCCAAAGCCGCTGCACCACGTGCAACATATGGCAGATGAGGCCGAAGGGAGAGCTTTCCATTGATGAGATACGACAGTTCGCCGCGAAGAACACGAGCTTCAGATGGATCGAACTGACTGGGGGAGAGGTCTTCCTGCGGGGCGATATTGATGAGATAGCCAGGGCTTTCAACGATAGTTGCAGGGGTCTCTACATAGTCACCATGCCGACAAACTCATTGTGTAATCCTGCGCTTGTGAGGAGGAAGCTGGAATCCATACTCAATCTTGGCATCCCGAGGGTTGTCATAACGCTCAGCCTTGATGGCCATCATGAGCTCCACGACAGGATAAGGGGGGTGCCGGGCAACTACGACAAGGTCATCGCTATGGCGAAGATGCTGCAGGAGATGGAAAAGGAGCATGGCAACCTGGCTTTCGTCTTCGGTTACACGATGAGCAAGATGAACCAGGGGGAGCTGAAGAACACGATAGAGTCCGTTATGGAAGAGGTGCAGGGGATAACATACAACGATTTCCACGTCAACCTCAGCCAAGTATCTGGGAACTACTACAGCAATACGGACCTCGACATAAGGGCCGACGGGAAGAAGGCCGCGGAGGAGGTGCGCTTCCTGCTTTCAAAGAGGGCATTCAGTGCTGACCCAGTCCAGATGGTGGAGAATGCATTCCTCAAGAACCTTGTGAAATACGCCGAGACCGGCATACAGCCTATGAGCAGCAGGAGCGGCGAGGCCTCAATCTTCCTCGACAGCTTCGGCAACGTCTATCCGTCGATCATGTGGGACAGGAAGCTGGGCAACATACGCGAGATGCAATACAGCCTGCAGCCAATACTGGAAGGCACCGCCGCGAAGGAGGTCAGGGAACAGATAAGGAACAGGACCGAGCCCGTCCAGTGGACCTCATGCGAGGCTTACCAAACAATACTGGGCAACGTAATTAGCATCCTGGCCTAAGCAGCTCTCATTCAATCAGGTTATTGAACTGGCCACGGCGTAAGCTTCACACGTTATCGCCCCACCGTATGAGAAGTGCAGTGCGTTATAGATTGCTGAATCGAAGGCATCTATTGGCGACGGGGATGGGCTAACAACCGCGCATTCGTCATATGTGGCATTGACCTGCTGCACGAATAGGTACGACAGTCCAGCATTGTAACCGCTGGAGTTGTATGGAATCGTAAAGTAGTTTATAATGAATGTGTTGCTACCCGCCGCGACGGTAACTCCCCTTATCGCTATGCCGCTTGGCAGTAGCGCACTCACGTACCTCGACATGTTCGGTGCCGCATACCGTCCTGGACTATACATGCCCTGCGTGTAGTTCACCATGGCGAAAATCTGCTTAGAGCCATTGAGCAGGTTGCCGAGCACGAATATCATGCTCGAGTTAGTGCTGCCTATCTGGGTCACGTTCATGTGGGCATATTCGAGCGTGGAGATTACGTACCTGTCCAGCAACGCGTAGTTTGGCAATGCGGGTGCGGACTGGCCCGGGCGCGCATTAATCGCCCCCAAGTAAGGAAGCGATAGCACAAGGCTTATTGCCCCAAGGACCGCCGCTATCACCAATGGGAGGTAGGATGAATTTACAGCCCTCCTTGCCTTGTGTCTCCTTTGTACTGTGCGGGATTGCGCGCGTGGCATCCTCATCCCGAACTTAGATGCGAGCAACATCATCGCCACTATGGCGATCACGAAGAGGACCTCGCCTGCGAAGAGGTGGAACACGGACACGGCGTTGGTTATCCCATAGTACAGCCATATCAACACTATCGACATCATCCTAGCTAGGTTGAAGGCCAGAAGCAGCAGCATGCCCGCGATCACCCACACCACTTTCTTCCATGCCTTGCCATCATAGAGGTAGGTGAGTGGCACCAGGAACATCAGCAGCGCCGCGAAGGCACCGATGTCGGCGCACGTCGAGCTTATGGTGATGGTGGTGTTCGATGGAGAGGTTAGCAGTATGCCATCCTGGACGAGCGGAAGCCCAATCGCCTTCGACACTCCAGCAACTATGTTCGCATTGAATAGGGCGAACTGGGGGTTCAGGTTCAGCACCGGAAGCAGCAGCAATGGAGATGCGAAGACCGAATATATGATCAGCAGCTTCATCTTCCTTGCGCCTTCGAAGCCGAAGGTGGCCACAATTACGGAAAGCAGGAAGAGAGGCAGGAGCAGCACATCAACCCTGTACGTCATGAACAGCGTCGACAGCCAGACCCGTGAGTACGACAGGGCAATTACATAGAGTGCGAACAGACCTATGCCAAACGCCGCATTCCGCACGCTTGTGCGAGGCACCAGCGTCCTGTCCTTCATGTAGAACGCAGTGAATACGAACAGCATCAGCATTACTACTACTATGTATGTCGTGGGATCAGTATCGGAAATCACGAGCCCTGTTATAGATATCGAGATGAGCAGATTCAGCAACAGCGCAACCATCACGGCCGATATGCCTATTATTCTGTTCCTATCCATGTTAAGCACGCGAAAAGTCCTCGGCCGAAATGGGCTTCATCATTTCTCAGTAGTTACTCTTTTCTTCATCGGACGCTTATTTATTAATGCGCAAGGCTATAAGTTTATTGTTGGCATGGCAAGGAAGGGATATAGGTTCGTGGCCCACACGGCCGACGTAAAGTTCATAGCCAGGGGCAAGGACGTATGCGAGGCGTTCAGGAACGCCTCGCTCGCGATGTTCGAGACTATCGCAGACACGGGAGCAATGAAGAAGTCGGGTGGCAAGACGGTAAAATTCGTCGTCAGCGCCAAGGCGGACAGCTATGACGACCTGCTGTGGAAGATGCTGCAGCGTTGCCTCTCGATATCGAGCGCAAGGGGGCTTTTCTGCTACGATCTGTCAAGGCCACAAATAAGGAAGAGCGATGGCGTATTCAGCGTGAAGACCATGGTCTCGGCAATGGCGGAAAGCCCGGACATCTCCAAGCTAGAGGTGAAGGGGGTATCAAAATACGGGCTGAGCGTAGCAAAAGCAGGACCTAAGATCAAGGCAACAGTGGTAGTCGATGTGTAAGATGGCGGCGCTCATCTGTGTCTTATGCCCAAGGATGGGAACGTCTTTGCCCAATTCGCCGTAAGGTTCTGTATTGACAAGCGATGGAATTCGTCGCGCGAGAACGAGACGAACGTGTCAATTCCTTCGATCCTTATTGGGAATATCACCTGTTTTATCAGCGTCATGTTGTAGATCTGTTTGGCGCATTCGACGCACCTCGGTCGGGGGATCTCTGTCCTGACCACAAGCTCGCCGTTCTTGACCTTTTCTATCAGCATGGAGGCGCCATTACCGCGCTCGTTCGGCAAATAAAGCATATGTGATATCGCGGCCTGCTCTGCGTGGATCGCCACGCACAGTTCTGATCCGACTCCCCCGCGCAACCCATTTACCTCGTATCTCGGGCAGTCTTTGCACAGGTACGTGCCTTTAATGTCATCTGGCACGTGGTTGTTCCCCTCACCGAGGACCTCGTCGCCCCTGAATATCCTCGCACCATAGTTCGCCTCCAAGCAGTCGGACTTTCTTGCAAGCGAGATTGTTGGCTCGCGGTGCGAATTCGCGACCTCAATCAGGCGTCTGTCAGTAACCATCGCAGGCATCGCTTCACCATAATGCACTGTTCTTTCAAATACTTATAAGCAGCAGGCCTTGCTGACCATGAAGCCAGGAGAGGGATGCGAAGCCTCGGGAGGGAGTGGGATGGGCGAAGTGAACCCACAGATACAGCTATTCGGATTCGCCCGAACCCGGCGTCGCCCCATTCGGGGCTCGCTTATCAGGCCTATTAGGGGGCTGCGCTATAAAAGCCTTATCCAGCGACGGCAAACAGAGCAAGCCCAGGCCCAGCGAGCGGATGCGAGCTATGGGTGCGAAGCCAGGAGAGGGAGTCGCACCCTCCTTTGCCGCTCTGCAGGCGGCCGCATAGCTGATCTGCCATCCTGGCGCAGTCCGTTCCCTCGACTGGTTACACGCTATTTATACTTTGCCTTTATATTTATACCAGTAAGGTTGGAGTTCCATGTACGATATAAAATTCGAGGAAGAGGAGGGGGTCCCAAAGGGGCTTATTGAAAGGACTGAGACGGTCGATGTAAAAGCGCAGATATCCAAGGTCCTGCCCATGTTGGAGAGGCATCCCGCATTGATAGTGAACAAGAACGGACAGTACTACGGCGTCGTGGATTCTAGGAGCATATACAGGGCGAGGGGCCCGCTGAGGTTCCAAAGGGGCCAGACCGTCGAGAAGTATGTCAGCAAAGCGCCAAGACTTGAGAGAAGCACGCAGATAGATGAGGTGATACTCAGCTTCTATAAGGCTAAGGTAAAGGCGCTGCCGTTCATGGAGAAGGGGTCGATAATAGGGGTGCTGGACAGGAGCACGCTCCTCAAAGTTATGCTCTCCCTGAAGATGCTCGATGACATAAAGGTTAGCGAGGCAATGAGCTCGCCGATAGTCGCAGTGAACGACGGGGTCGCGATGTCGCAGGCCAAGGCTATCATGGAGAGCAATAGGATAAGCAGGCTGTTGGTGCTGCACGACGGCAAGTTCACCGGGCTTCTCACGTACTTCACGCTCATAAAGAACTTTTCCGTGGAGAATGAGGCACTGCCAGAGATGAAGTCGAGCAGGCACTCGTCAGCTGACGCGGAGATATCCGGTATAATAGAGACAAACCCGAGGACCATCGACCACGAGAGGGACCTGGCCTACGCCGCGAGAAACATGATAGAGAACGAAATTTCGTCGCTCATCATAACTGACGGACGTGATTCCCCCATCGGGATGCTGACTATGAGCGATATATTCGAGGCAGCCGTGGCACGCAGGAGGATAGAGGAGAGTAGGATATTCGTTTCTGGGCTGGACGACGACACAATCGAATATGAGCAGGACATAAGGAACGGCCTCAGGGAGCTGGTTTCGAAGCTGGAAGGCAAGGAGCTCAAGATAGACTACGTGACGCTGCACGTGAAGCGCATCAAGGGCAACAGGTACGATGTGAGCGCACGCGCGGCTATCAGGAGCGGCAATATCATATCCGCACACATCGAGGACTTCCTGCTGGAGAGGACGTTCAGGGAGGCGATATCGTTGCTGAAGCGCGACCTCGTCAAGGATAAGGAGAAGGCGATCGCGGCAAGAAAGGCTAAGGACAGGTGGAGGGTCATCGAATGAGACGCAGCGTATCTGCGATGGGTCAGTCGAGTCTTGAACTCATTATAACGCTTTCATTCGGGCTCATGATACTGCTGCCGATAGTGACGCTGGCTTTCGTACAAATATCCAACACGGATTCGACGCTGTCCACGAGCGAGGCGGCGACTGCCGCTGAGAAGCTGGCATCCGTGGCGACTCAGGTGGCGACGCAAGGCTATCCGGCCAGGCAGACTGTGCTGTTACATGTGCCACAGAATGTGCAGGCCGTTTATGTTGGCAACATGAGCTACAATGGCATAGGCAATGAGGTCATATTTGTGGTCAACACTAACGCAGGCACAAGCTACATCGCGGCGTACACTCCAATCAACATAAGCGGCTACCTGCCGGGAATACAGGGGCCAGCCACTTACCTGCTGAACGTCAGCGCTACCAAGGTATGCCCCGCTACGCATGGGGTAGGGTTGCCTTGCGCGTTTGTCAAGTTCGCAACGTGATGGTAGTATGAAGCTCCCAAGCACAGGGATGATGACGAGGGGGCCAATGCTGCAGTCCAGCCTCGAGCTGCTCATCATGCTCTCCTTCGGGATAATAATCCTGCTGCCGATAGTGATGCTGGCTTTCGTGCAGATGGCCTCGTCGAGCGCCACCCTTTACACCGGACAGGCGCAGAGCACGGCCGACAAGCTCGCGTCTGTTGCCGCCCAGGTGGCGGCACAGGGACCTCCTACCCAGGTGTTCACAAGCGTCCAGGTGCCGCAGAACGTGCACAACATCTACGTGGGCAACCTGAATAACACCGTGGGCAGGCAGATAGTGTTTGTCATAGAGACCAGCGCCGGGATGAGCTACGTGACAGCATACTCGCTTGTCAACGTGAGCGGCAACCTGTCCGCGATAGAGTCCGCCTCCACCTACCTGGTCAACGTGAGCGCGCAGGCTAGCTGCCCGTCGCAGCCCAGCATACCGTGCGTTTATATGGCGCCCGTGCTGCCAAAGTGACAGGTGTCACACCTCTACAGAGTAGATATTCCTGTAGAGCTTCTTGCCGTGCTTCATGCCGTAGAGCGTGTACGAGCGCTTCGGCTTGAGCTTCCACGCGAGCATGAATTCCGATGCGAGTTTCTTACTACTTGCGTACACGTCTATGCCCGTCTTCAGCGTCTCAGTCCTCGATATGAATGCGTCGCGGCGTTCCATGAACCGCTGAAGAGCGGCGGCCATCCTCTCAACGTGACCCATCTCGCCGCGAAACTGAACTACTGCCTCATAGTACCCTGCCTTTATCCTGGAGCAACGGGGGCACATCTCGTAGTTGCGCTTGAGCTTCAGCTCAGTAATGAATGTGACGTGCTTACCCTGCGTTTCGCAGGTGAAGCGCGCCTTGACGAGGTCCTGACCGGATTCTAGCACGTCGATCATGCAGTCCTTCTGCCTGAGTGCCTGCTTTATTGCGACCGCGAGCGAGTCCTTCCTCTCCGGCACGAAGTCGCCGGCACTCCATATCCTGCCGCAGAACTTGCAGACTCTTATCGCCACGACACCTGGCAGGGTGGATTGTATCTTCTTGATTGTGCATGGCTCGCAGATGTCTACGATGAACCGCACGTCGTTGCTCGATTTCCCGCACATGGGGCAATGTCTTTCCATAGGAGCAGTATTTGTCGCAAAGCGATATATGCCTTATCTGGCAGCTCAATGGAAGTATCCGGAAGTCCATGAGCCGTTGTATGCAATGGCTGTCGGCGCGCCGTTGTTGTTGTTGCCGCTATAGTCATTGGTGTCGCCGTTGAGGGGCCACCACCCAACTAAGTGCTGCAGGTAGATGGGCGCGCCGCCGATGCCCTCGTTGTAGAGGTACTTCACCTGGGCGCCTGTCAGCGAGGCGTTATAGATTTGGGTGTTGGCGATGGAGCCATTAAAACCAACACTCATTGTGTAAGTGTATGTTCCTAAACACATGTTTGTATTCACTGTCCCTGTTCCTGCGCCGTCAAAGTAAGCCGAAACCATCACGCCATTGTATGTGTATATAACCTGATGCCACCTCCTATCGGGGACCGCTCCCGAGCCCAACGAGATATAACTGCTACTATCGCATGTCGGTGGGTTGTTTCCCCACTCTAAATATACATTGCCCAGCCCGAAGTTGTCTATCCTGATTCCAGGATATCTGTGCGTGTCGAAATAGCCAAATATGATGGGCCACTGGTTGGTTGGCGACCTTTTAGACAGAAACCAAACCACAAGGGTAAAATTTGAACCTGAGCTTATGCTCCTGCTGGTTGTCATTGTGCTGCTCTGGCCGTTGAACTGCGTGACGTACTGCGGGAGATACCCGGTACAGCTGCCTGTCAGCGCCACGTTCCACGAAGTGCCTGGGCCGTTCGGCCGGAAGACGTGGCAGGCGCCTGGGCCGATCTTGGGCATAAATGCTGACATGTTGAAGACACCTAAGGAATAGAGGGCGCCAAGTACGACTGCTATGATAAGGATTGCCCAGCCATATGTCATTAGGTATTCCATGGCGGACTGCGACCTTCTGTGCATGGTCGTTGCAGTCTTTCTTGGCATGAGATCGTTCACATAACGTATGGAAGGAATAAAAATGGATGAGGTTCATTTCCGCGTCAATGCGAGAAGTGCCTGCTTATCAGCGCGCCGTACGCCGGCCTTGTGACGAGTACCCCGAGCAGCGCGCCTATTATCGTTGCTTCGGAGAAGCCGATGACGGTCACGAGCGACGTTGAGAAGAACAGTGGCAGCATGGCGCCGACGAGCAGCAGGGCATCTATCCACACTATCGTAAAGGCGGAGCCCAGCACACCCTTAGCTGTCGAGTGCTCAGTTCCCCTCAGCAGCATCTCGTCAGTGATGATGATCTGCGCATCGACTCCGGTTCCTACGACCGCTATTATCCCAGCAACACCTGAGAGATCAATCGTTCCGACCGTGCCCAGTATCGAGATTATTATGAACACCTCAAGGAAGGTGGTGAGCAGTATCGGCAGTACGAGGAATGGGCGCCTGTAGCGCACAGTTATGAATATGGTGAGCGCCACGACCGCAAGCAGCAGCGCGACGCCGCTGACGTAGAGGGCCTCCTGGCCCAATGTCGCTGGTATGCTGGTCGGGTTGCCGACTATGACCGACACGGGCAGCGCACCGCCGTTGAGTATGCTGGTTATCGTCTTCTCCTGGTTCTGCGCATATGAGTACTGCTGCGGCGATGGTACGCTGGGCGGCGTGAACCCGGATATCTGGTAGCTGTCCCCGACGCTGCCGTTGGTTATCGAGGCATTGAGTATCGGCGAGGAGAGTAGGCCGACGAGCGGCCAGCTGTTGACCTCTGTGTTGTTTATCGACACCTGGAAGTACTGCGGTGTCATGTTGGCATCGCTTTCGAGCTTCACCGTGACATTCATCTGTTCCAGTGCGTTCGCGACTGCCGGGTCTATGTTGTAACTTGCGAGCGCGGTCCTGTACTCGGGGTGCGCCTTGAAGAAGCTTATCACGCTGGACGAGCTGGAGCTGCCTGAAGCGAACGTCATAACAGGTATTGTCTGGTTCCCGAGCGCCAGCGCCTTCTCCATCGCCGCGAGGCTCTGCTGCGCCGTCAGGCCGAGCGACTTGTTGGCCAGTATCGACTGGTTGACCACCATGGCGGCATTTACAGGCCTGTCGAGGAACATGTAGAGGGGCTTGTCCGCCTCGCCGAAGACCGCCTTTGCGAACTTGGCCGTCGAGGACTGCGTTATGTAGAACTGCACCGCCCACGAGACCGTGCCGTTGAGCTGCTGGGGCGGCAGCGACCCGACGCTGCCTTTCAGTATGTTGGTACCGTTCAGCGCCTCCTTGCCATTAACCACGCCAAGGAACCTGCCCTGGCTCTCGATGACGTTTATCGTCTGGTTGATGTCAGTAGGTGAAATCGTAGGAACGGTGATGTATATCACGGAGCTGCCAACGCCCTCAACGCTTACCTGCTTGAGGCCGAATGTGGAGACCCTCTGCTGCAGGTCTGCGATCAGCGTCGCCATCGTTGTGGTGTTGACGCTGTGCTCGAGCGTGAGGGGTATCTGCGTGCCTCCACTGAACTCTATTCCGAAGTGTATGCCGTACGTCACGTCAAGGGCGACGAGCGCAACCACTATCAGCAGCAGCACCAGAATCCTATAATCCTTCAGGTAGTCTAATGCGGACATGTGGTCACCTCGTGCGTTCCTTTCTCTTCTTGTACCACAGCACCAGCACCACGTTGCCAAACCATGTGGCCAGTATATCCCCTACGAGACCTGCCAGCACAACTCCAGATATCTCGAAGTACGTCGGTATGAAGCTCACGTACGAGACTATGAACAGTATTGAGAATACTATTAGTGCTGTGGTCGTCATCGTCATTCCGGTCTTCAGGGTGGAGAATGCCCTCTCCTCTGGGGTGCCCTCGTGTCTCTTCAGCACCTTCATCGCAGAAAGTATGTCCGTGTCTATCGAGTAGCCCACGAGCATCAGCAGGCCCCCTATGGAAGCGACTCCCAACGGTATGCCAAAGAAGCCCATCGCGCCGAGCGCTATTATCAGGTCATTCGCCGCGCCGAACACGACCGTGAGCGAAGGTATGAAGTTCCTGAAGACGAAGAGCACTATTATACCCACGACTATGAACGACATGATTATTATGTCAAATACCTGGCCGAGGAAATAGTTGCTGAGCGTGGCCGTCACGGTCTGATACGAATATGTGGTGAATGGGACTATTGAGTGCAGAGCGCTTATGACCCTGTCCTCGTACATGGAATTGACGCGGGAGAGCGCCGACTTGCCGGAGTTGAGCATGGCTTCAGGACTCGTGGTGTTGTAAGTGGAGTTCGGAAGCATCGCGGACAGGCTTGAGAACTCGCCCTTTATGCTGGAATTCAGCCTGGAGAGGTATGTGGACACGTTTGCATTGGCAGATGCGAGGTCTGCCTGGAGGGTCGCGTTGTTGGGCTGACTGGTCAGAAGCGACGACAGGCTCGTAGCGACGTACCTCGCCTGCGTGTAATTTCCGTAGTATGAATATGCGCCCAGCAAGTACGCCTCCGCGTTGGATATGCTTGCATTGCTCGCTATAGTTACCGATACCCCGCCAGGGGCGCGCGCCACTGTCGCCTCTGCACCCGGTATCGCGGAATCTACCAGCGAGACAAGCTGCCTCTGGTCCATACTGCTGTTCGACTGCAGCGTTATCGTTATTCCTCCTCTAAGCGACGAATCGAGCTGTATCTTCGGTATGAAGTACAGGCTGATCAGGAGCATCGCTATTGGTATGATGACATAGAGCTTGTAGTGCCTGCTTTCGTATATATTTGGAACCTGCATGGACATCAATCAAAACGTAAGAGCAACAAATAAAAATGGAAAAAGGAAAAGAGGAAGGGCCACGGCCTTTCAGCCGTGGTGCTTCATGAGCTTCAGGTGCAGCGAGCTCGTGAATCCGTGTACAATCACGAAGATTGCGAGCAGCATCAGGGCCCATCCAAAGAATCCTGCGACGCTCGTCACAGTGCCAGATACCAGGAGTATGCCTATCGCAAAAAGGTAGATCCCCCAATAAACTGAGTTGTAGATTATCCATCCGGAGTGCTTCTCCTTGTAGTGCAGCATGCGTTCATACTGTAGACTCGGGTCTATCGTTATAACGCTTGGTTTCTCTTTCGGCATCGATTCACCAAGTATTAATAAACAACAAACCTTTAAATTAATATCTATGACCGCGAGAGGATGGACCAATGGCTAGGAGGTTAGGCAGAAGGAAGGAGCCCAGCAAGGAGAAGGTTCTCCTGAAGGAAAGGGAGAGCATAGAGGGAGGGCTCAACAGGAAGGCCGCCATTTACCTGAGCAAGTTCTACAACAAGGGCATAATTGGGGGCATGGGCTCCGTGTTCGCGAAGGGTAAGGAATCAGATATCTATGTAGCTAGCCCAGGCACTTCTGACATGGTCAAGGGCGAACCATACATCATAGTCAAGATGTTCAGGGTCGAGAACTCGAGCTTCTTTTCCATGGATGACTACATAATAGGCGATCCTCGCTTCAAGAGGATAGGAAGGACGAGGCAGGAGATAATAGAGACCTGGTGCAAGAAGGAGTTTGGCAACCTCGAGATAGCCGAGAAGGCGGGCATATCCTCTCCCAGACCGTACATGTTCAACGGCAACATACTGGCGATGCAGTACATAGGCGATGAGAGCGGACCCGCCCCCAGGCTCGCGGATGTGTCGCTCGGCGCGAAGGAAGCCAAGGAGATGCTGCGGCTCATCATCAGGTACACGAAGGCGCTTTACCAGCATGGTCTCGTGCATGGCGACCTCAGCGAGTACAACGTCCTCGTGCGCGGAAACAAGCCGTACTTCATAGATTTCGGGCAGGCCGTGGTCACAAGGCATCCACGCGCCGACGATTTCCTAAGGAGGGACATATGGAACATTGTAAACTATTTCAACAAGGCGCATGGGTTGGGGGTGTCAGAGCGCAACACATACTCCAGGATTACTGGCAAGCCCTTTGAGGAGTAGTTGGGATCACCTGTCTACGTGCATGGAGCCGAACAACCTGGCGAACAGATTCTCGCTCTTGGCTTCTGGGGCCCATTCCCTTCTGAGCAAGGCAAAATCTTTCTTTTTCTCGCCCATTGCAGTCATTATAGTAGCCATGCTACCCGTGAGTGCAGAGCTGAATTCTGCGCTCTGGTCAGTGCCGTACTTGTGATCAAGCTCGTGGACGTAAGTTGCCAGTGCCTTGCCGAAATCATATGTTAGGGTCTGCTTGGAGAGCCATATGAACTCGTTATTGTATTGCCCATGGATTATGTTCTTCTCGCTCTCCGCGTCGTAGACCCAGACCTCCTTGTTCTCCTTTCCGAAGAGTGCAGCAGCCTGCTGCAGGAGACCTATGCGGCGGGCCTCCAGCCTGCTTGCCTCAATCCTGAAATGGGACTGCAGCTCCTTGTATTTCTCCATTGCGCCCTTCATCCCGAGCTGTTTGAAGAAGGGTGGCACAACCTTGTATCCCGATGACTTGAGATTCTCTTTGATTAGCATCGCGCTGTATGGCAGATTATCCGCCAAATATTGGTTCTCGAAGGCATATTTCATCCCGGATTCCGCCATGCGGTGCACAGTCTTTTCCATTATCTTGTATCCCACCTGTGTGGAGTACATTGGCTTGTCCCAAATAGGCTTCATTGCAAAGAGGGCCGCTTCAAGCTTGTCGTTGGGGCTGTTCTGCACGAGGTGGTCTATAAGAGAGTCCATCTCGGAAAACGAGATCTTGCCACGATCCCTGTCCTTCGGCAGCAGGTCGGACCTGGCGACCCAGAGGTTAACGTCCTCTACAGTCTGCCACTTGTCTTCATAGTAATTGGTCCGTTGGCCCGCTATGTATAGGTTCCCGCTGCGCTGGTCTTTCTCGGTGCTGAGAAGCTTGAACCTGCCCGTGCCGGGCACGTCGAGGACGGGATTGCTGAAGTCTGGATTGTCTGGGCTGTAGAACAGGTTCCTTGCCCCCAGTATCGCCTCTGCATTTTCCTTGGATGAGGCGATAAGCTCGATATAATTGCCATTGATCTTCTTGCCCGTGTTTGTTATCTCGGCAAACAGGCCGCGCACCGGCTTGGGGTAGTCATCCTCTGGCAGCGGGCATAGCGAGAACCTTACCTGCCAATCACTGGACGCATATGTTACCCTTTCGAACCCATAGTCGCGCAGAAGAATCAAGGCGGCTATTTTTGCGCCTTCACCGAACCCACCTGCGCACATTCCTGACGTCTTGTCCGTCGCCCCAATGTGCAAAAGCATTCGATGATCATATTCGGCAGAGTTGGATATTCTTACGCGATATCTTCCGGCATCCTTGGTCAGGTCAAAATTCACGTTTTCCAGCGTCCTTTCATGATCGAAGAAGTTCTGTAGTATGTCGCGGGCAGTCTTCTCCAAGCTCCATTTTACCCGGTAAGTTTCAAGTATGCCCATATAGTAGAGCCCATCGCGCCTGATGCTCGCGCCGTTTGTGGTAGAGGTGCTGTTGACTGTCTCCCCCCTTATCTGCTTTGAACTCGTATTCTCACCATAGAATTTGCGAAGTCCGAGATATATAAGGTTGCGCGGGGTCTTCGTCTAGTGACGATACAGACAGACCGCAAAGGAACGTAACTGGTGGATTTTGCAGCCCCTAGTACGAAACAGACAGAGCAGCCCTAATCGACTTCGCTTCGACTGCATCGAGCTTGCACCTCGCGTAGAGCCTGTCGACCTGCTCCGCTGCAGCGCGGGTGGCCGGCCTCTTTATCCTTATCGAACAAACGTCCTTGTATTCCTGGATGGACATGCCATAGGTGCCAAGCTGCCTGGCTTTCCTGATTATCTCGTCCTTGTCGAAGCCCGACAGCGGCCTGAGTATCAGCTGAGATACGCCTTTCTGCGATGCGGACATGTTCTCTATGGTCTGCGATGCGACCTGGCCGATGCTTTCCCCTGTTACGATGGAGAGCGCGGCCTCTTTCTCCGCTATCCTTGCGGCCACGTTGTACATGAACCGCTTGAAGACCACGAGCTCGAATCGCGTGTCCATCTTCATCGCGGCGGCCTGGAACAGGTATGCCGGCACATAATATACCTTCGCACCGTTCGAGTACTTGGCAAGCGCCTTTATCATCTTGGGGATTTTCGACTTCAGCACGGCCTCCCTGTCCGGGAACGTGTAGAAGTGCAGGTATATCGGCAGGAGCCCGCGCTTCATGGCGTAAAACGACGCCACGGGCGAGTCTATGCCTCCGGAGAGCAGCACGATGCACTTGCCGGACGTACCTACGGGCAGGCCGCCAACTCCATTTATCTTGTTGAGGTGCAGGAACGCACGCTCCTTCTCGACCGTTATGTAGAGCGTGTCATCGGCATCTTTGTCCAGGTTGAGCTTGAACGACTTTGTCTTCGACGCCTTCAGCATGGCACTGACTATTTCCATGGAGTTGAACTTGTGGCCCTTGAACGAGCGCTTCGCCTCTATTCTGACCTTGCCCTTCGCTTCCCTTGCGAACGACTGCGCCTTCCTCATCATGTCGCGTAACTCAGGCTTGGCAATCATAATCGGCGAAAACCACGATATTCCAGGAACGTATGACAGCGCGGACACCAGCCCTTCAATGTCGGACTTGCCGTCCAGCCCTACCATGAACGAATCCCTCTGCTTGGACAGTGACGCGTATTCGAGGCCGCGTACGGCGTTGGAGACGTTCCTGTAGAGCGCCGAAATGAATGCGTCCCTGTTCTCGCCCTTCAGCCACAGCTCGCCGAACCTTATCTGTATTGCGTCGTATTTCATCGATACCACAAAGGCTTAATATCCTTCTTGGTGAAAGACTAATAGACTTGCTTCCAGCGGTACGGTTCGCATGATAGGCAGAATAAAGGCATTCATCGACAACTCCAGACACGTGCTCAACATAAGCTACAAGCCCACTAATGAGGAGTTCAAGAGGAGCGCCAAGATGATAATAATCAGCATACTGATTATAGGCGCCGCGGGGTTCATAATAGGCATAATAGTATCGCTGCTCATCACCGGCACGATACCTCTCGCCGCGGTCTGAAGAGCGAAGGAGTGAAGGGATGGAAGTGAGAATAGACTTCACGAAGAGTGCTCAGGAGAACGCCAGGGACTACTATGAGAGGGCGAAGAAGCTAGAGGCCAAAGCGAAGGGCGCCGGGAAGGCGGTCAAGGACCTGGAGATGCAGCTCGAGAAAGTGAGGGAGGAGAGCGACGACAAGGAGAAGAGGGCAAGGAAGGTCAGGGAGAAGAAGTGGTACGAGTCGTTCCACTGGTTCATGGCGAGCGATGGCAGGCTCGTAATAGGAGGCAGGGACGCCCACCAGAACGAGCTGATGAACTCGCGGCATTTTGAGGATAACGACCTCTTTTTCCATGCCGATATATTCGGCGCGTCAGTGGTGATCCTGAAGGACGGCGTAAATGCGGACGGGAAGGTGAAGCGCGAGGTCGCGCAGTTCGCCGCTTCCTACTCCAGCGCATGGAAGGAATCGCTGCGCAGCGTGGACGTCTATGCGCTCAGGAGGGAGCAGATTAGCAAGTCCACGGGAAAGGGATCGCTCGGCACCGGCAGCTTCCTTATGTCAGGGGAGAGAGAGTGGTTTAGGAGCACGGCATTGGGCCTGGCGATGTTCATGAAGGACGGCGTGCTCAACACGATACCTGAAATTGCGCTTGACGGCATCGCAGCCGGCAGGGCAGTCAGCATATCGCAGGGCGAGGACAAGAAGTCCGACGCGGCGAAGAAGATAGCGCGGATTCTCGAGTACGACGACCTTGATGGCATAATGCAACAGCTTCCGGCCGGCGAATTCTACGTGAAGACAGCGACAACGGCAAGTGATAAATAGCTGCTTTGTTCCATACCTTCAGGGGCCCTTGGCTCAGTAGTGGAGCGCCCGCTTTGCAAGCGGGAGGTCGCGGGTGCGAATCCCGCAGGGTCCATTTCTCACTTTTGGTGAATGGAATGGACGGCAAACTGGATAGGGAAGGGAAGGCCTTGATTGTGATAGACCTGTAGAAGAGCAGAGAGTTTCTCGACAAATATCTGTGAACGCCTTATCTTGTTTGCCAATTGATTCACCACAAGCATATCTGGTGCAGCGTCATCCGCGGGGCAGCGCCCTTACCGAGACCTTAACGGTCTCGTCTCCGATATCGAGATCGCGCAGCAGCGCTCCTTCTTCGAGCCTATTCGACAGTCTTGCATTTAGGTCCTTCTGCGCCTTCTTGGCGTTCGCCTTTATGACTTCGGAGAACGCGCCGACCGCAACGTAGCCAAGCTCTATCCTGTCCTTCTTGTTGAGCTTCAGCTCCTTCCTTATCAGCTGTACCTCATGCTCGAACTCCCTGAGCTGCGCCTCTACCTTCAGCTCCCTCGTTATGTTTGTGTCTATGTAGGCCTTCCCGTATTTGAACAGCACTGCGTCCTGCTCCTCGACCCTCTCCATCGTGATGAAGTGGTCCTGGGTTATCTCCACGGGCCCGCGTTCGGTGTCGAGCGCATACTTTCCGGTTCTCGCTACGGACTCGGTCATCGCTTCCGCGTCCGCGTTCTTTATTGCCTCGGCAACATACTTCGCCTTGTCCTTGAAGTCAGGGCCTATCTTTGCGAATACGGGCCTTGCCTCTTTCTTGGCCCCTGCAACCCTCTTCAATTCGAGATGCTTCGCGTTGGCGTAGTCCTCTATTATGGTGGACAGCCTCTGCAATGACGAATACATGGAGTCGTCGGTGACCTCCAGCGTCGCGGAGGCGACCGGCCACCTGAGCGAGATCCCATTCTTCTCGCGGCTGCTCAGCAACGCGGTTATCGCATTCTGCGCTATAGCCATGTCCCTTTCTATTGCATCGTTAATGAGCCGGTGCTTCGGCTTCGGCCACTGCTGTAGAAACACACTCTCCCCAGCGGCCCTATAGTGGTCCAGGAAAAGAGCCTCGGCAGTGAAGGGTATCATCGGCGCGAGCAGCAGGGTGATGTTCGACAAGACGTAGTTTATGACGTCGATCGTTTTCCTTGCCTCGCTCCTGCGCTTTAAGAGCACCTTCTTCTTCGCTATCTTGAGGTAGAATCTGCTGAAGTCCATAGTGATGAAGTCCTTGATTATCGACACAGCATTGTACATCTCGTAGTTGTCGAGGCACTTTGTAACCTCTTTCATCACAGTGTTCATGCGCGACACTATCCACGCGTCCTCGATTTGCATGCCCACCATGCTGGGGAGCTTGATGTGCTCAGGCATGTATTCCACAGCCTGCGAGTACTCCCTTAGGAGGTTGGATATGTTGTACATTAGTATTATCGTCTTGCTTGTCTCCCTGACGTTGTCAATGCTGAGCGGGAAGTCGAGCTCGGGCATGTGCGCAAGACAGTGCAGCCTAAACGAGTCGGCGCTCGACGCCTTTATTATGTCGCCAAGGGGTATGAAGTTTCCGAGGCTCTTGTGCATCGGTCTCCCATTCGCGTCCATCATCATCCTGTGTGTGAATACGTTGTTGAACGGCTTCTTTCCGTACACGAGCACGCTCGTCTTCAGCATATACGAGAACCATCCGCGCAGCTGCTCCACCGCCTCTGCTATGTAATCGACAGGGAAATATCTCTTGAACTCATCGCCTGTCAGGCTGACGCGGAATGCGACGCTGGAATCGAACCACACGTCGAGCACGTCCTTGACGCGTTCGGATTCCGCACCGCACTTCTGGCACTTCGTCTTCACCCTGTCTATGAAAGGCCTGTGGAGGTCGTGCAGTTCCTCTACGGCATGCCTGTCCACAGCGACCTCCTTCAGCTCTGCCAGTGAGCCTATAGCCGCCAGGCTGCCACACACACCGCATTTCCACAGCGGTATGGGTATACCCCAGTATCTCTGTCTTGAGATGCACCAATCAGGAGAGTTTGAGAGCACGTCGTCCTGCCATCTCCGCGCGTCCTTCGGGTACCATGACACCTTGTCGTTCTCCGACAGCAGCTTCTTCTTGACCTTCTGTATGTTTATGAACCACTGTTCGGTCGCGAGCTGTATCACCTTGTTGTGGCATCTCCAGCAGTGCGGATAGCTGTGTGTTATTGGCGCTGTTGCCATGACCGCACCCTTGCTCTTGAGGGCATCGAGCACCTTGGCATTCGCCTCCTCAGGAACCTTCAGCCCTTCAAACAATCCCGCCTCGCCGGTGTACTGCGCCTGCATGCTCACTGGCGAGAAGATGGGGATCTTGTTCGCGAGCCCTATCGTGTAGTCCTCGAGACCGTGGCCCGGCGCTATGTGCACAAGACCCGTGCCTTCAGAAGTCGACACTATTTCCTCTGAGAATATGACCCTGTGAAACTTCGCGAAGTCTCTCTGCATGGGTATCTCCTCCTCGAGCGGACTCCTGTAGCGCACGCCTTCGAGCTCGTTGCCGTAGAACTCCGACTCGACGATAGCGCTCTGATCAAGCGCGTCCACGATCGCCTGGAACCTGTCCTTCGCGAGTATGACGTTCTTGTCGCCGAACCTGGCCTTCACGTAAAGGACCTTCGGGTTAGCCGCTATAGCCATGTTGGACGGAAGGGTCCATGGTGTGGTCGTCCATGCCAGCAGGTACGTGTCGCCGTCGATAACCTCTGTGCCCTTCGGATTTGACGCCTTTGAATCGATCTTGAACAGCACATATACAGATGTATCGGTGTCATCCTGGTACTCGACTTCGAGGCTCCCCTGTGCAACGACGGTCTCGCAGTGCGGGCAGTATAACAGAGACCTCTTTCCGCTGTAGATGTAGCCCTTGTCGTATATGCGCTTCAGCATCGCCCAGGCACCCTCCATGTAGCTGTTGTCGGCGGGGTTGTACGGGTGTGAGAAGTCTAGCGACATACCGAACCTCTCATAGTCACGGTCCATGCGCCCCATATAGGAGCTGACGAATTCCTTGCACTGCTTCGTAAATTCCTCGAGACCTATCTTCTCGATGTCCTTTTTCGACGTTATCTGCAGCTTCGCTTCGACCTTGTTCTCTATCGGGAGGCCATGCACGTCATAGCCCGATCTGTCGTAGACGTTGAATCCACGCATTCTCTTGTAGCGTAGTATTATGTCCTTGTTTGACTTGACCCACATCTGCCCAGGGTGGAGGTCGCCGGACACGAACGGCGGGCCGTCAAGGAAGTAGAACTTCTTGCCTTCCCTGTTCTTCTCCCTCACCTTTTCGTTGATGTTGTTGTCCTTCCAGTACTTTAGGATTTTCTCCTCTTGCTCATTGAGGTTAACCATAATACCACGATATGCCGCGGTTTGAAGTGCACGGATTAGGTATTATCTTTCAATAATACAAATTAATAGGTTTTGTGTGAAGCACTGTTATGGACAGTGCTGAAAGGGCCATCATCGAACTGAAGAAGCGCGGCAACCGTAGGAATGCGGAGGGCATGTCCAGGTTCGGCAGCGCAGCGAAAAACAAGCTCGGGGTGTCCATACCTGGCATAAGGGGGATTGCGAAGGGCATCGGGAAAAGCCATGAAACAGCCATATCACTTTGGTCGTCGGGGATACACGAGGCGCGCATACTTGCGAGCATGGTAGATGATCCTAAGAAAGTCACGGCCGCACAGATGGACAGGTGGGCTGGTGATTTCGATTCGTGGGACCTGTGCGACCAGTGCTGCTCGAACCTGTTCGACAAGACCCAGTTCGCATACGGCAAGGCAGTGCAGTGGAGCCGCGACGACAGGGAATATGTCAAGCGGGCAGGGTACGTGATGATGGCATGCCTCGCGGTGCATGACAAGCTGTCGCCTAGCCGAAGGTTCTCAGATTTTATGCCATTGATAGTCGATGGAAGCGGTGATGAGAGGAACTTCGTGAAGAAGGCGGTCAACTGGGCGCTCAGGCAGATCGGGAAGAGGAATCCATCGCTTAACAGGGTTGCGATAAGGACCGCGGAGCGGATAAGCCGTATGGAATCCGGCAGCGCGAGATGGATCGCCTCGGATGCGCTGCGCGAGCTCAGGAGCCACAGGTTCGGATGACCAGCTTATATCCTTCCCTTCGATTCGCCGGTCGCCACGCCCCTCGCTATCAGATGGGATATCCTCAGCGCCTCGAATGCGAGGCGCGCCAGATTTTCCGTTACCTCTGCGTCGCTCTGTATGAAGAATCCGCCAATCCTGACGAACTTCAGCCCTGCCATCTCTTCGATTATCCCTACCCTCTCTTCCGTATCGGCGCCGGTCTGCTCTGACAGCCTCTCTAGCGCCTTTACTAAGAGTTGTCTCCTCGGCCTGTGCCTCGTCAGCACTGCAAAACCAGCATTTAGCGGCCCCGTAACGCGCCTTATGTCAATGACGTTCAACCCGGCGATGGCGATGCCGTTGAGCGCTATGAGCTTTACCTGGTCGCAGAACCTCGACCTTTTTATCATAGCGGTTATCTTTTGTGTAGAATCGGTTCCGTCAGCCTTCACGGAAGTGGAGAGCACACCCTCGATGATATTGTCGCGCATTACGACGCATACTACGAGAGAGCTTTCCCCCTTGGCGGCTGGACCCGACGTTATCGCAGCGATCCGTATGCCGCCCTTCAATCAATCTACTTCTTCTTTGATAATTGGGATTTGAGATCGTCGAGCTCTCCGTCTATCTCTTCTATTGCCTTCGAGAGCACGGTGATCGCTCTCTTGCCCTCTGTTTTGATGACAAGCCTTGGCTTCCCGACCTCCGGGTGGTCCTGCGCCACCCCCGCGAACTCGACGCCGTCCTCGTTGGCGAGCCTGCCCGCCAGCAGTTCCGGTATCGTCGTGTCGTTCTCATCGAACTCCAGTATTAGCTCCTTGCTCTCGTCCTTTACAAGCTCGGCCTTCATTTGATCACACTCACTTGATGTACCTCTTGAGCAGCTCCTGTATCCTGTCAGCATTGCCGTACAGCGTGCTGACCTTCTTTAATTCCTGGATCTCGCACGCCTTGCACGCAAGCACCTTGGTCTGCGGGTCGTATTCCATCGGCTGCCCGCACTCCCTGCATTCGGAGTACACGACGCCGAAATCCGGCATGTTTATCGACAGCGTGTAAGTGTCCCTGTCCTCAGCTATTATCAGCGCGGTTATGATATCGCCGACGCGCATCGGCTTCGAGGGCTTTGGCTGCGGCGCTTCGTCCCTGCCGCGACCCCTGCCGTGCGTGCGCCTCGTGTCGGGCTTCGGACTCACGACTTTCCCGTCCTTGAGCGGGACGAACGACGTGCTCCCATTCTTCAGCGTGTCAAGCCTGACGAAGATGACGCTGCGCAGGTCGTCAGTTGCTAGCCCTAGCACCGCCATGCCGGTCCTGTACTGCCTCACATTCTTGATGCCGTTTATGCCGATCTTTGAGTCGCTCCGCTGCATCGTGCCGGCCAGTGCGGCGCGGACGCTCCCGTCCTCCGAGAATGCGCCATCCGTGGGCATGAACTCCTCTTCGGTAGAGATTGCCTCCCCAGGAAAGATAAGCTGTTCCATCCTAATCAAACTGCATTCTAGTTAGTGCCGGCAAATGATTTAATTGTTTGCCCCTACAGTGAAGGGCTAGGCAGGTCAGCTAGGTGCCACCTGCACGGCGGCAACGACCTTTACCACATGGGCCGAGTTGCCCGCTGTCGTGTAGTTCGCATACAGCATGCCCTCGAGCTTGCCATTGACACTGGAGTTGTAGACGACGCCCTGAGGTATCGCGAGCCCTATGTACTCGCTAGTGCCGCTCGCGAAGCCTGCCGGGAATACGGTTATCATGAACCCGTAGTCATAATTCTTCCCTATGGGCACGAACTGCAGCGATGCTGTTGTCCAGTTCTCCCCGGTGTTCTGCCCAAAGTAGACGTTGAGCTGGTTGTTCTTGAACGTCGTGTAGTTGCAGATGAAACCTGTCGACGCTATACATGCCGGCTGCGCCGACGCATTGACCGTCGTGACAGGCACGGTCGTTGAACCGACTGTCTCCGCTATCGTAGTTGTGGTTCCAGGGGAACCGTAGTATCCCACCGCGAGCACTATGACTGCGACCACGATTATCACGGCCGCTGCCGCGACTGCGTATACCTTCTTGCGCGACCCGTAATACATGAGCACCATCTCGCCACTCTAATAAGCAGAATCAAGCCTTATAAAAGTATCTATTTGGCTGACTGCACGACGCCGCGCGCGAAGACCCTCGGCTCTCTCTTCCTGAGCAGCATGAACGCATCGCCTTCCTGCATGGGTATCGGGCGCTCCATGCGCAGCGACGCAGGTTCTCCAGCAGACACGACGGTTGCATTGGTGTACGAGAAGTTAGCCACGAACCCGTAGGCGTTGCCTTCCGACAACTCTTCCCTCTCTATGTCCGTTTTGGCGAGGCGCGCGGTTATCGTTGAAGCCGGAGGCACGCGCATTGCACAGAGCAGGTCGCCTTTCCTGATGCCCTCGGGCTTCACACCCTTCAGCGCGAGGCCCACCCTTGTCCCGATGTCAGCAGATTCCACGTCCACATCATTGGACTGTATTGATTTGACCGTGACTTCAGCGCCGGACGGCAACACGAGCTTGTCGTGCACGGCGACCTTGCCCTTCGTCACGAACCCAAGCGCGACCGTGCCGACCCCGGTCACGGGAAAGATCTTATCGACATCAACCCTACACGGCCCCTGACCTCCTTCCTTGCCGAGCGCTGCAACCTTTTCCATTATCTCGAACTTGTCAGAATAGTCGACGTCCATGTTGACGCCCTTTAGCATGGCTGAGGCGTCGCCGTCATGCGTGAGCAGCACCTTCTTGCCCGCGAGCGATGCCGCGACAAGCAGCTCGCCGAAGAGCTTGCCGATGCTGGACGTGCCGATCACGACAGCGTCTGCCAGCAGCATTGACTCTGGAACCGCGTAGAACTTCTCCTCGATTGATGAGGGCGAAAGCGCGACAACCCTGTTATCCTTGTACGTGCCATTGTAGTACGCTAGGCCGTTCTCCGATCCCTTCTTGCCTATATGCTGCGCTATCTCATCGGCGAGCAGCACTGATACTATGTAATTCATGCAAAGCACCGCGCGGGGTTGTGCAACGTATTTAGTTTGTTCTGATAGATTATTATTGTGTGTAGCGATGCCAGCCGGTACTGTAAGCGTCATAATGCCAGTATACAACGAGGAGAGGACAGCTTACAGGATAATAAGGAGGGTGCTGGCACAGAGGGACGTGGGCAGGCTATTAATAGTATATGACACCAGGTCCACGGACAACACACTCCGCGAGATAAGGAGGGCAATTAAGGGAGAGGGAAGGGCGATGCTACTGTCGAAGAGGCTGCGCGGCAAGGGCAGCAACATCAGGCTGGGGCTCGAGCACGTGAAGTCCGGAGCCATAATAATACAGGACGCGGACGAGGAATATTACCCCGAAGACTACCCGAAGCTGGTAAGGGAGCTGCGGAACGGGCAGCCGGTCTTTGGCTACAGGACGATAGTCTTTGGAAATGACTATAATTACAGGCTCGGGGCGCTCGTCAACAATATGACGACGTCGCTCTTCAACCTGCTCTTCCGCCAGTCCGTTAGGGACGTCAACGTCTGTTACAAGCTTTTCACGAAGGAGATGCTCAGTGGCAGGGAATTGGACGAAAACGGGTTCGCCATAGAGATAGAGATAGCCGCGAGTCTCGCGAAGAACGGCTACAGAATACGCAACGTCCCGATAAGGTACAAGGGCAGGACATGGAGAGAGGGCAAGAAAATAGGCTTCGCCGATGGAGCGAACCTCTTCCTTGCGATCGTCAAGGAACGCTTAAGGAGATGATGGTGCGACCATGCGCGGTCTTCCATACGAAGACACCTCGTACAGCGGCAGCGACAGCCACAGGTTCGTCGACGCGCTGATAATGGAATCCGGCAACCTCGACGTGGTATCGCCATACATAAGCGCCGGATACGCGAGGATGCTATCGGAGCACGCCTCCAGGTACAGAGTCAGGGTGGTAACCTCAGGAATGGACCAGAACGAGCCGGCGCTCTCGGAGTTCGGCCACAGCAGGGCATACCAGAAATGGCTGAAGGGCGCGCTTTTCTTCCTACTTCTGACGGCGCTTGCCGGAGCGCTTGGCCTTTATTACGCGTTGGCGGTCCTGGCGCCGGTCACCGTGCTGCTCGCGTTCGGAGCATCCCTGTTCGCCAGGAGAAGGCAGGGGAACCTACGCGTGAAGGTTGCAAATAGAGTGTTCGTGCACGAAAAACTTTACCTCTGCGACAGGGTCGCGATAACGGGCAGCGCCAATCTCACTTTTAGCGGCATGCACAGGAACGTGGAACATCTTGACATTGCGGTCTCGAGGGAGCGGGTTGAAGCGCTGAGGGAGCACTTCGAGGAGCTATGGTCTTCGTTGTGACGGCAAACAACTACATTAGAGTAAAGTGGCAGCCTTATAGGTCTAAATATTTATCTTTTGATTTGTAAGCAACGGAAGTGTGTGATGACATGAAAAAAATGACAGGTTTGAGACTACAGTCGGCTATGGAATACCTGATGACCTACGGCTGGGCCATCCTGATCATAGCAGTGGTTCTGGGCGCACTTTACTCGCTCGGAGTGTTCAACAGCGCATCTCTGACGCCACAGGGCTGCATCGCGGTATCTGGATTCTACTGCCAGAATGCTGTCTATCATAGTGCTAATCTGGCGTTCACCTTCGGGCAGGCTACCGGGACAAACTGGGCCAGCACGACGCTGATATTCGTCCCGTATGGGCAGACATTCTCCAGCGGGCTCACGCCAAACGCCGTGCTCGGATCGATAAACAGCGGGCAGACTTCCGCAGTGACGATCAACAGCATACCGGTCAGCTGGGCCGGTAACACGATCGGCTCGGCGCTGCAGGGATCGATATATGCAGTCTACACGCTAAGCGGCAGCGCAACGCCTTACAGCCTCCAGGTCGCTACGATAACCTTGAAGTCGACCTGATCGTTGGCTTCCTTTTCTCTTTTTTCTTCTCCTTTTCTTTTTCTGCATTTTAATTAACAAGGATTAGCGCTGGCTATACCACACTAGTGAAGTCCACGGTAGTGAATGCGTACTTCTTGGCCTCGAAGACAGGCAGGTTGCACGGCGATGGGTGCAAGCCCCTTTTCACCTGGTACTCGGTAAGGTCCTGCCATGTGCCACTGTTGACGACCTGCACACCATGGTACTCGGATATGCCGTTCTTGTGAATGTGCCCTGTGTGGAAGATGTCCGGCATCGTATCTATTACCAGGTTGTCCTTTTGGGACGGCACTATAACGCTACCACCATATATCGGGGAGAGGTGCCTCCTCTTGAGCATCTCTATCATGACCTCCTCCGGCCTCGAGAAGCTCAGGCCCGGTATCGCGTGTATCATAGGCACTATGCCGTAGCCGTGGTACGAAAGCACGGATATTCCATGCAGGGTGAGCCTGCACGGGTTAGTGACGAAGTGGATGTTGCTCCTGTTCATGTCTATGAGCTCCTTCGGGAATGCGGGCTGCGGCTCGGCCATCTGCACCGCGTCATGGTCGCCAGGTAGTATGAAGACGTGCATGTAGTCGGGTATCGACTCGAGCAGGTTGGCGAGCAGCTTGTACTGCTGGTAGATGTCGAGTATCGCGAGGTTGTCCTCCTGATCCGGGTATATACCTATGCCGTCAGCTACGTCGCCCCCTATAATCAGGTACTTGACCTTGCCCGCTAGCATCTTCGACTTCGAGTCGACGTTGCCATTGAGCCAGTCGAGCATCTTGACGAAGTTCTTCTCCATGAAGAACTTGCTACCAACATGCACGTCAGACAAGAAGGCGATCGCGACATCTTCCTCTATTTGCTTCCTCTCGCGTATTGGGACATCGGGCCACAATATTTCCTTCGCTATGACGAACGGCCCCGATAGCCTGCCCTTGACGGCCAGAACTTCATCGTTGACTATGCGGTTGGCGCTGGCGAAGAGGGCGTTGCCCTCCTTCGAATCCGACTTCATGAACATGACCTTCGCCTCTCCTGTCTGGTCCTCGATGACGAGCATCGTGTTGCCATTCTTCGTCGTTATCTTCGAGTTGACCATGCCCACGATCACGACTTCTCTGCCGTTGGCGTAGTCCTTCAGCGCCTCTATGCTGGGCGCCGCCGTGTGTGTCCTCGCCTCGAGCACGTCTCGAAGCCGCTCGAGCCTGTTGCGGAAGTAATCGACGAACCCGTTGACGTTGCCCTCGGTCTTGCCTATTTCGCTGGCCTCTATCCTGTAGTCGGCCTCTATATCCGATGCCTTCGGCACAAACGACTCGATCTTTGCCGTCTCTATAGGCTTCGGCGCCTTCGCAAGCCTCTCCTCCGAGAGCGCCGAGACTGCGATTCCGACATCGCTCGCGTTCGCGACCTTGAGGCCCTCGATGCCTGATTTCATATCGATGAGCTTCGACACGAGCAGGTTGAGGTCCACCTGGCCCATTGACTCCTCGTCTACATCCGCAGCGAGGAATATGTTGGCATTAGAAAGGAGCCTTGCAAGCTCCTTCTTTGCATCCCCCATGCAATCGATCAATCCTTGATGGACTCAAGCGCGCTTAGTATGCTCCAGATGGTGGTCCTGGCCTGAGGGGGAAGGTTGATGTCGTTGCTGACGTTGTCTATCGAATAGATCGCGCCGGCTATCCTTACTACGTAATCGCCTGGCGCGTTGAGCTTCTCCTTCGCCTCCGTGACGGCGGCACGGACATTCTTTGGGACAGCGGTGTCGGAAGTCACGGAATCCATCTGCTTGGTTATCTGCGCTATAAGTTCGCTTGCTCTCTTTTCATCCATGAAAACCCCCTCTTACAATGAGAAACGTTAACAACTATTATGAGGTAGCGAGGATATTTAACTGCTTGCTAGCCCTTGCCGCGGATACGCTTCTCGGAAAACTTCAGCATGTCGCTGCCGGCATTCTCGAGCTGTATGCGCGCTGTGTCCTGCTTCTTCCTGAACATCGGCAGCACGGATTCAGGGAACCTGAGACCCCTTGTGGAGTCGTAGATCTCGCCCATGAAGGAGAAATACGATCCGGCTGTCTTCACGTCGCCGCGCATGAGCGAGAGCAGCATGCTCCGTTTCAGCTCGCCGACAACGTCCATGAGCCCGAGCAGGTACGCATCCTCCGGCAGCTTCAGCTCTGATGGTGATGGTATGCGCCCCGAGCCCTTTATCTCGCGAAATATCTCCGCCTCGGCGAGTTCCTGGTAGGCCTGCACAGATATATACTTGAAGTCGGTGTCGACCTTGACGAGCCTCGAGGCAAGCTCCCGCGCCTCCGTTAGATGCTGCTCGGCCTCCTTCATCTCGGAGTTATGCAGCGCAGTTATCGACCTTGCGCAGTTTCGTATGAGCCTCCTGGAGAGATCATTCACCTCGTCTAGCCTCTTTTGCTTCCTCTCGAGCTCCGTCTCCATCCTGGTTATCTCGTCGTTAAGCTTCATATCCGTCAATCCTCCCGTGGTGATATAGGTAGAGCTGCGCGTATCCCTGCATGTCCCCCCACTTCTCAGATACTGACTCATGCAGCCTTTTTATGCTTGTGCCCTTCCCGTTGAAGTAGAGGCGCTCGAGCGTTCTCTTCACCCACGTGTCTATTGGGAATGCCTCGAGCTTCCCGTAGCCCATCAGCGCGATGCAGTCCGCAACCTTGTCTCCTATGCCGGGAAGTTCCATTAGCATTTCCTTCACGGAAGCGTAACTGCTCCTTCTGTACCTGTTCAGATCGAGGCTGTCGACACACGCCTTTGCGGTGGCCTTCAAGTACTTGCTCCTGAAACCCATCCCGCACGCGTTGAGCTCCCTTATCGTGGCCCTCGACAGTGCGTCAGGAGTCGGGAAGGCCTTGACTCCGTGCTCCGAGACCTCGCCGAAGCTCGCAACCATTCTGTTCGTTATGAGGTGTATGCGCTTTATGTTATTGAACTGCGAGAGTATGAATACTACTGTAGTTTCCCACGGGTCGTTGACAGTCAACCTCAGGCCGCGGTACTTCCTGACAGCCTCGCCCATGAACGCGTCTGTGCTTATCTGCCTGTATATGTGGCGCATGTCGTCTGATAACCGGAACCGCGCGCGGAAGTCCGCGATTGCACGCTTGACGTCCGGAGCTTCAATCGTGATAGGACCCTTGCTTCTCTGCGTGACTCTGATTTGCATGCCAGATGATACATAATCGACTGAATTGCCCTGCCTGTCGAATTCACCGAAGAAAGTGATTGGCTGGGCGCTCTCGAATGTGTGCGCGAGGTTGAATGTGTCGACGCGCACGTCCGCGTGTTGCACCACAGCACCTACGCCAGCGCCCCAGTCACGGCGTCCGCGAGCTCGGGGCGCTTGACGCGCCTCTGCGCCTTGGTGTCGCGGTCCCTGATCGTGACTGTGCCGAACCTATCGGAATTCTCGTCCACAGTATCGAAGTCGACCGTGATGCACAACGGTGTGCCAGCTTCGTCCATCCTCGCGTACCTCCTTCCGATAGAACCGGACTCATCATAGCTGACCTTGAAAGGTCCGCGCAGCTCGCTTTCGAGCGAGAGCGCATACTCGATGATTCTGTCGTCCTTCTGTAGTGGAAGCACCGCAAGATTGTACGGTGCGATAGAATAAGGAACCTTCAGCACAGCTCGCTCGCCGTCCTTTGCGTACATCAGGTCTATGAGCATCCATATGTTCCTGTCCACTCCGAAGCTGAGCTCCAGTACGTTGGGCATTATCCTCTTGCCGTTCGACTCTACAGACATATCCTGACCGGATCCCTTGGTGTGTGATGAGAGATCATGCTCCCCCCTGTAGTGCAACCCTCCGATCTCCTTGAAGCCACCCCAGCTGCTTATGTCGGCCTGTATATCGAAATGCAGTTTGTTGTAGAACGCCTTCTCGTCCCCGCCGAGCTCAAGGAAGCGCAGCTTGTCCGCAGGCATGTGCATTATCTCCTCGTAGAACCTGTTTATCATGCACATATGATAAGCATAGAACCTCGGTATCCCGAGTTGCTCCACTATCTCGTTTCCGCTTATTCTTCTCGTCTCGTGGTCACTGTACGGCACGATGTTGACCTGCCTCTCAAGCAATTTGCCACTGTCATTTATTTCCCAGTTTTCCGGGTCGAAGAAGATCTGCAGTTCAGCCTGCGCCAGCTCTCTCATCCTATACAGCCCCTGCCTCGGGGATATCTCGTTTCTATACGCCCTCCCTATGATTGCGAGACCCATCGGCAGGCGTTTGCGCAGCAGGTTGAACTCGCGGAAGAAGTTGAGGTAGGCTGACTGCGCAGTCTCCGGTCTAAGGTACCCTCTCTCGTGGTTCTCAGGACCGAGCGCCACGTCAATCATTAGGTTGAAGTCCTTCGGTTGCATTAGCGCGCCGCCGCACTTCTGGCACTTCACGTCATTGTCCCTTATGGCCTTCTCGAGTTCCTCAGGCTTCGCGCCCTCCGACACCTTTATGTTGAGTTCGTTGAGCAGCACGTCTGCCCTGTAATAGGTCTTGCACTTTGAGCATCCGACAACGACGTCGTTGAAGCGCGATGCGTGCCCGGACGCTATAAGCGGCTTCTCGGGCAGCATATTCGAGCCCTCTATCAGATGATATCCGTTCGATGTGACGAAGTACTTAAGCCACGCGCTCTCGAAGTTCCTCTTCAGCGTCGCACCGAGGTGCCCGTAGTCGAACAGTCCGGATGCGCCTCCATATATCTCGGCCGCAGGCCAGAAGAATCCGGCTCTCTTCGCAAAGCCTAGCAGCTCTTCTATGTCCATCGCAAAAACCTATACCACTTCCACTTCAACAAATAAAAACGTATTGTGCGTTAGGGAACCAGCACGGCAGAGCGGCATCGATGCAGTATATCTGAATATATTAAATGCATAAATTCTTTTGGGTCGAATTCGCTATGGTCTCTATGCACCCCAGACGCCCTGCTCTTTGGAAGTCCATAGTACAAGGTATTAGATCCACTCGTCATGGTCTCGCGAGCGGGCCGCAAACGGGTGCGCAAACCGCAATGGAGTACCTGATGACCTACGGTTGGGCGATAATCGTCATAGCTGTGGTGCTCGGGGCCATGTACTCGCTCGGCATATTCAGTTCCAACACGCTCATCCCGACCAGATGCGTGGCAGAGACCGGCTATTACTGCGAGCAGCCGCTCTACTCCAATGGGAACCTGATTGTGGAGATGGGACAGGAAACTGGGAAAACATGGTACTCCGCCACAGCCGTGTTCGTTCCGGATAACTCCTCGCTTTCGGGCACAAATCCCAGCTATGCGATACCGGGAGCGCTGGAAAGCGGACAGATAACGAACGTCACCATATATGTCGGGTATGCTCCGCCAATGCAGGGCAGGCTGTACGTAAGGTACGAGTTTCTCGGCAGCAGTGTGCAGTATATCGCGGAGCTTGGGGATATCTCCATCAGAGGTGTGCCAATCACTGCGACAACTGGTCAGAGCACCAGCACAACCTCGACAACATCGACCTCCACTATCTCCACGACCACATCCACGACGGTTTCGACCACGATAGCTTATTACTACTCAACGCTAACGCTGACAAATAACCAGGCTGCATCGGCCGCGCCGTTCCAGCAGATGGTGAAGTTCAATCCTTCTTCGTACAGCGCATACGAACAGAACGGCCTTGGTAACGTAAGGTTTTACCAGGGCAGCACCGAGCTCTATAGCTGGTGCGAGTCTGGGTGCACGAACGGCTCCTCTAATGCGATATTCTGGGTCAGAATTCCAAACGGCGTGCCGAACGGCAGCAACACGATAAGCATGAGGTTTTATCAATCGACGAATACACAATACGACGGCACGTATGCGGGCGAGGCGCCACAGCTCTCAAGCACATATGCGCAGTACGACAATGGGGCTAGCGTATTCAACTTTTATGATAATTTCGCAGGCAGCTCTCTTAGGGCGGGCTGGGACTATATAGGCAGCTACAGCATAACCCAGAACAACGGTATAGTCATACAATCGTCAAGCTCTGGAAGCGGGGGCATATACTGGGGCACAGCAATGAACCCGCAGACAAATGTGCTTGAATTTGACGCGTATGCCTCGACCTTCAGCAGCAGTGTGCAGATGGCATGGGAGGGCGCAGGCCAGACCAACCCGCAGTACCAGATAGGCATAGACACTTCAAACGGGTATTATGACCTCTTCAACTGGAACAGCGGTTCATCCCAAGACGTAGACATGCCAGGTGGGATCCCTGGCTCGTATGCCTTGTTCGGCCTGTGGGCGGACAATGCACAGTCCTACGCCACTTTCAACTATGGGAGCCCGTATTCTAACAATGTCGGCTTCACGGCTTCCACGTCCCTGTATCCGACTTTGCTGGCTTATGGTCCTGATACCATCTCGCTCGCTGTCCAATGGGTCCGCGCACGCGCTTATCCGCCTAGTGGTGTCATGCCATCGGTCAGCTTCGGCACGGTGCAGGCATGATGGCTCCGCTTTTTATAGTTTGCCACCCATATGAATAATAGTGGGGATTCGGTGGCCGATAACAATTCGGAGCTGAGAAAGGAGCTTATAGAGAAGGCGAAGTCGGGCATAAGAGAGGCTTATTCCAGCGAGGAGTATGCGCTCATGCAGGCGGTCAACGCCTGGCTGGAGCTGAGCAAGAGCAGGAACCTCGCCTCAGAAAGGCTCGCTGAATGGTACGGAATATACGCGCCGGAATCCGCAAAGGCCGGCAGTGCGGGCTTGGCGAAGGCGGCGATGGAGCTCGCCGAGAATGTAGGCTCCGCAGAGCGCACTGGCATGGGGCGCAAGATGAACGACGACGAGGCGTCGGCGCTAAAGTCCTTTGCGGAGTATGGTATGAAGGCTGATTCTGTAATCACATCGCTCGAGGAGTACCTGAAGGTCGCGGCCAACAGGCTGATGCCCAACGCGACCTATCTGACCGATGAGAAAATAGCCTCTGAGCTGCTGAGCAGGGCGGGCTCGCTCGAAAGGCTGGCCACGATGCCGGCGAGCACGGTACAGCTTCTCGGGGCTGAGAAGGCACTCTTCAAGCACATAAAGTACGGGAGCAAGCCCCCGAAGTACGGAGTGCTCTTCAAACTGGTCGATGTCACGGCTGCGCCGAAGGAGCAGAAGGGCAAGATAGCCAGAGTCTACGCCACGAAGCTCTCGATAGCACTCAAGGCCGATTTCTTTTCGAAGAGGTTCATCGCGGAGCAACTCAAGAAGGACCTGCAAGAGAGCCTGAAACGCATAGCAGAAACACCTTCGAGGCCGAAGCCGCAGTGGCAACAGCAGCACTTCCAGCCGAGGAAGCGCTTCGGGAGGCAAAACAACCCAAAGAGGGGCCCACGCAGGAACTGAAGGGGCGTAAAACCCTGCATCGTAACCATTTAAATACCTTCCAAACAGCACTCTTGCGTAGCTCAAGGGGCAGTAAGGAGCTAAAAGGTATGTATATGGACGACGTTATTGGGACTAAAAGCGTGCTCGAGCCGAATGGTCAGGTCATGGAGATGGTGCACAAGGAGGACGTTACGGCAGTGTACCACAGGACCATGGAGGAAATAGAGAAGATGCCCATAATAGAGGAGACCATGACAGTTTGCCCCGAGTGCAAACTGATTGTGAAGGGCACTATATACAAGGACGGCGACTACGTAATGATAAGGAAGTACTGCCCAGAGCACAAGTGGGCGATCGAGAAGTACTGGGAGGACTACGACATGTACATGAAGATGAGGCGTTACAATTACTACGGGAGGGGATTTGATAACCCGAACGTCATAACCCCAACAAAAGGAGCGAATTGCCCGTTCGACTGCGCCATGTGCGAGAGGCACAAGTCCCACACAGGGCTGGCGAACGTTGTGGTCACGAACAGGTGCCACCTCAGCTGCTGGTACTGCTTCTTCTACGCCAAGGAGGGGGAGGCAATCTACGAGCCGAGCATGGAGGAACTCGATAAGCTGTTCAAGAACCTGAGGAACCAGAAGCCGATACCGGCCAATGCGCTGCAGATAACTGGGGGGGAGCCGACACTGCACCCACACATAGTCGAGATAGTGGAGATGGCAAAGAAGGACGGCTTCGACCAGATACAGCTCAACACCACAGGGATCAACCTCGGCCTGCACCCGGAGCTTGCGGTCAAGCTCAGGCACGCTGGGACCAGCACACTCTACATGAGCTTCGACGGGGTCAGCGCCAGGGCGAACCCGAAAAACCACTGGGAGGCTCCGCTCGCGCTTGACGCGTGCAGGAAGTCGGGCATCAGCGTGGTGCTCGTGCCGACCGTCATACGCACGATAAACGATCACGAGCTCGGGGCCATGATAAACTTCGCGCTCAACAACCTCGACGTCGTTAGAGCCGTGAACTTCCAGCCGGTTTCGCTCGTCGGTCGCATGCCGTCGAACCAGAGGGAGAAGCAGAGGATAACGATTCCGGGGGCTATCAAGCTCATAGAGGAGCAGACGAACGGCGCGATAAGCAGGGACGACTGGGCGTCCGTGCCTTACATAGGCGGCATAAACAAGTTCATCGAGGCGCTTACAGGGGAGTACAAGTACGACCTCTCGATACACTTCGCCTGCGGAATGGGTACGTACCTCTTCCTGGACAAGGACAACAAGGTCGTGCCGATAGCCAGGTTCGTCGACCTGGAAGGACTCATGGACCACATGCAGAACGCCGTAGACGAGATGGACGGCAAGAGCAAGCTCGTGAAGAGGATGATAGCCGCCAAGACGCTGCTGCAATTCAGCAGGTTCATAGACAAGAAGAACCAGCCGAAGAGCGTCAACTTCGGCAAGCTACTGCTGTCAGTGATAACGAAGCACGACTTTCAGAGCATGGGCAACTTCCAGATGAAGAGCCTGTTCCTCGGAATGATGCACTTCCAGGACGAGCACACTTACGACATAAAGCGCGTCGAGAAGTGCGATATACACT
>JACWAL010000007.1 GCA_014874295.1 Microcaldota archaeon | reverse complement strand
GGCATCGGGAGATTGATATTCTCCTTCAGAAAATGTATGGCAGAAACCTCCAACACCACCGAAAATTCATCTTTTCAGGCCATTATGCAATCTGGGGTGTGGGTCAAGGACGCCGCTGCAACAGCATTTTCAACGGCCACATCCCCTACCTAAAGGTAGGGGTTTTAAGCCCTCCATTTATATAAACGTTAGTCCCGACCGGATTCGAACCGATGTAGCGAGGTCCAAAGCCTCGCGTCCTTGGCCACTAGACGACGGGACTGCGAACCGAAGTTTACCGATATAATATTATAAATTTCGCGCATATTTATAATATCCTTCCAGGTCATAATATAGCGTGAAAACGTGGCTGATTTTAAAACTACGGCTGAGATAAACGTCCCGGAGAAGCTGATAGACCAGATAATAGGACAGAAGAAGGCCGTGGAGATAATAAAGAAGGCGGCAAGACAACGCCGCAACGTGCTGCTGATAGGCGCGCCCGGTACGGGCAAGACCCTCCTTGCGCAGGCGATGGCGGAGCTGCTCCCGACGACCAACCTCGAGGACGTACTCGTCTACAAGAACCCGAACGATGAAAATGTACCGCTGATAAAGACCGTCAAGACGTATCCAGAAGGCAAGGAGAAGAAGGGAGACGGCCAGGGCAGGAGGATAGTGCAGATGGAGAGGCAGAAGGGTAGGATGAACATGGGCAGGACGGGCTCGATAATAACCCCGATCGTCCTGGGCCTCGTGATAATACTGTTCGTGCTTTCGATAAGCGGCTACTTCTCCGGGTATGAGATTATAGTACTGGCGGCGCTGATACTCGGTGTGCTGATATTCGGCTCCATGGCGATGTTCATGACGGGGCTGATGCGGAGGATGCCGATGCCAGGCATGATGGACGTGAATGAGCCGAAGCTGATAGTTGACAACACAAGCATGGCAACAGCACCGTTCATAGACGCGACAGGCTCCAAGGCAGGGGCGCTCTTCGGCGACGTACGGCATGACCCCCTGCAGAGTGGTGGGCTTGGAACGCCTGCGCATTTGAGGGTTGAAAGTGGGGCGATACACAAGGCGAACGAGGGAATACTTTATATTGACGAAGTTTCCAGCCTTGATCCGCGCTCGCAACAGGAGCTGCTGACGGCCATGCAGGAGAAGAGGTACTCCATAACGGGCAAAAGCGAGATGAGTTCTGGCGCACTCGTCAAGACAGAACCAGTGCCATGCGATTTCCTGCTCGTGGCAGCCGGCAATCTCATGGACATACAGCATATGCATCCGGCACTGAGATCAAGGATAAGAGGCTACGGTTACGAAGTCTATATGGATTCAACCATAGAGGATAACAAGGCCAGCTACGATGCGTTCGCGAGGTTTGTTGCACAGGAAGTCAAGAAGGACGGGCGCATCCCGCACTTCGACAAGGGCGCCATTGATGAGATAATCGAGGAGGCAAGGAGAAGGAGCGGTAGGAAGAGGCACCTCAGCGTCTCATTCAGGGAGCTCGGGGGGCTTGTCAGGGCCGCGGGAGACATAGCGGTCGAGAAGAAAAAGAGGCTTGTTACCAGCGAGGATGTCATAGAGGCGATGAAGTTCGCGAATCCTGTAGAAGTGCAGGCAGTTAACGAGAGCATGGAGATGAGGAAGGACTACAGGGTTTTCCAGACATCCGGATTCAGAGTGGGTAGGGTCAACGGCCTTGCCGTTGCTGGAGGCTCTCCGGCAGCCCCCGGACTGGTGCTCCCTATAATAGCGGAAGTCACGCCTGCGGGATCGAAGTATGAGGGTAGGTTTATACCTACCGGCAAGCTCGGGAAGATAGCGAGCGAGGCGGTGAAGAACGTTAGCGCGATAATAAAGAAGCACATGGGTACTGACATATCCAACTTCGACATGCACGTGCAGTTCCTGCAGACCTATGAGGGTATAGAGGGCGACAGCGCCAGCGTGGCAGTTGCGGTAAGCATACTGTCTGCGATGGAGAACCTTCCGATAAACCAGTCGGTTGCGATGACAGGCTCAATAACAGTGAGGGGGGAGGTGCTGCCAGTAGGGGGAGTGACAAGCAAGGTCGAAGCGGCCATCGGTGCTGGAATCAAGACTGTGATAGTGCCGGCAAGCAACATCGACGATGTGTACCTGCGCAAGGAGCTAAGGAAGAAGGTTTCGCTCGTGGCTGTGAAGACGTTCTCCGAGGTCATAAAGGTAGCGATGAAGCGGAGCGCCAAGCGAGATGAGGTAATAAGGAAGCTCAACAAGTATGAGGCCGCGATGAAAGGGTGACGCTACGCCAGTACGGCGACGCGCTTCAACATGAGATAAATTGCGGCGTATGTTGGCAGTTCTCTCGCCTCCTTCTCAAACGGTCCGAACGTCTCGCCGCCAATCGAGAACTCCGGGGCCTTCTCGACCTTGACCTTCACGGATCCCTTCCTGAACAGCAGCGCTTCCTTCATGGGCTCAAACTTGTCGAGTGATGTCGCAGGCTTGGCCAGCAGTCCGGTACCTGGGTGTACCGTGCCCGGCAGCCTTATCAGGTGCTCGACGCCACTCGTGACGTTCTTGTCTATAGAGCTTGTCTGCCCTACAGCCATACTTTTCAGGACATTTGTCCAGAAGTCCGCTTTGTGTTCTATGTTTATCTTGTCCCAGTTGCCCATCGTTATGCCAAGGATTACTTCTGCCTTGTTTTTTATCAGTTTCCTGGCGACAGGACCATCAACGCCTAGCACTGCAAGCATGGGCTCCCCAGAGTTGAGTGCGGATATGACCCCTCTGGCCAGTTTGCCCCCCCATCCTGGATCTGTCGGCTTTGGTCCAGTAAGCCTCTTGCCGCGCTCCCCGAGGCTCGGAAAGAAGACCTTCATGTTTATGCCGCGGGCGGTTATGTATCCAGTGATCTGCTCGCGCTCCTTAGTCTTCAATGGGTAGAAGCGCTCGTCTGTTATGTGGATGTGGTACCCCCTGTTGCCGCTGAAGTTCACATGAATTGCTCCTTCCTGAACCGCGAAGTCTGGTATAAGGAAGTCCTCAATGAGTTTTACAACCTCGCGCTTGACGGAATCCAGGCAGGACGAGCAGACCCATGATTTGCCGTGCTTCAGCTGGCACGGGAGGCGGAGGTCGGATGCGTCGAGGTCAAAGACCAGCTCCGAGCCGAGCCAGCCCTTCCTCTCCATCGGCCTGCCTTCGGGGTACCTGTAGAACGCGGACGAGAACGACACGGACGATGGCGCCGCGGCGGCAAGGTACGCATTGAGCGTCTTGGCGTTCCTAAATCCCATGTGCCGCCTCGCTATCGTATTGTCGAAGTCCCCAAAGCCGAACTCCTTGCTCTCTATTCTGTCCACAGTCACATACGCAGACTTGTAGAACTCGGAGAACTTCAACGTGGCGAACCGCGCTGACCTGGGATCGAGCATCGAATCAGTCTGATATCGCAAAGAAAGGCTAAATCGTTTGTCTTCATCTCGGTTTTTATTGCTTTGTCGAGATATTAACCAGATGGGGGCCGTACTGGACTCATTTATCGAGGAGCATGGTGGGCTCACAGGCATACAGAAGCTAGCCGTGCCCTGCGTGGAGAGGGGAGAGAACTGCCTGATAACCGCTCCCACGGGATCCGGCAAGACGGAGGCTGCGATGGTCCCGCTGCTCGACAGGATACACGCGGAAAAGAGGGAGGGTATAGCCGTCATTTACATAACGCCGCTCAGGGCGCTGAACCGCGATATGTTCAAGCGCATGCAGAGGATGTGCAGTGACTTCGGGATAAGCATAGCGGTGAGACACGGCGACACGAAGCAGAGCGAGAGGTCCAGGCAGGCGAGGATGCCTTCGCAGGTTATGATAACCACTCCAGAAACGCTGCAGAGTATGCTGGTAACAAGGTCCTTCTCTGGGCAGCTCGCCAACGTCGTCGCGGTCGTGGTGGACGAGGTACACGAGGTATACGGCAATAAGAGGGGCGCGCAGCTTTCCGTCGCGCTGGAGAGGCTTGAAAGGTTCGGGAATGGCTTCCAGCGCATAGGGCTGGGCGCAACGGTAGGTGATCCTGGCACAGTGTCAAGGTTCCTAAGTCCAAATAAAGAGTGCAGAATCGTGTCGCTGCCAGGCATAAAGCGTATGGATTTGCGGATAGAGCTGCCTGAGCACCCTGGCGAGGGGATGGAAAGGACAATCGAAAGGTTCCAGCTAGATGGAGAGGCTGCTGCGAGGCTGGGCAGGATAGCCGAATGCGTCAGGTCCTCGAAGTCGACCCTTATATTCACAAACACGAGGAGTGCTGCCGAGGCGCTCGGAAGCAAGCTGCACTTCATGAACAACGAACATTCGTTCGGCGGCGTAGGCGTGCATCATGGGTCGCTCAACAGGGAGGAGAGGATAGAGATGGAGGACTCCTTCAAGGAGGGCAAAATAAAGGCTGTCGTGGCGACGAGCTCCCTCGAGCTTGGGATTGACATTGGTAGCGTCGACCTCGTGCTCCAATATGGATCCCCGAAGCAGTCCGTGAGGCTCCTGCAGAGGATTGGAAGGAGCGGGCACAGCGAGTCAAGGGAGGCGAGGGGCGTGGTAATCGCCACCGAGATAACGGACGCGATGGAGGCGGTGGCTCTCTACTCTAGCGCAATTGATGGCAAGCTTGAGAGGATGAAGACACAGGACAATGCGCTGGACGTGCTGATGCATCAGGCGTGCGGCATCCTGTTGGACTCGGGAAAGCTCGGCAGGAAGGAGGTCTACGGCATTCTGAAAAGGGCTTATGTCTTTAGGAACCTCGGAAAAGAGCTGTTCGACGAGGTAATCGACTTCATGAAGGAGCAGAAGCTGATTGTTGCTGATGCTGACAGCATTACTGCGGCGCCGAGGACTAGACTGTTTTACTATGGCCACGTCAGCTTCATCCCGGACACGAAGAGGATATTGGTCAGGGACTTCAATAGCAACCGCGTCATCTCGGGTCTCGACGAAAGGTTCGTGAACACGTACCTGCAGGATGGGTCGGTCTTCATAACCAAGGGGCTTCCGTGGAAGGTGATAAGCGTAGAGGATGGTGCGGTCATCGTCGAGCCGAGCGGCGACTTCGAGGCCGCGATACCGGACTGGAGCGGCGAGGATATACCAGTAAGTAAGGACACGGCCGTAGCCGTGTACGGGATATTTGGTGGCAAGGGCATGCATGCGGGCGACAGCTTGTCCGGAAGGATAGCCAGGTTCGTGGAGGCGCAGAACAAATTCTTCGTGCCCAGCGAGAACACCGTGACGATAGAGGATGCGGGAAGCTACAAGGTTGTATACGCAGGTTTGGGCACGCTTGCGAACGACGCGTTGGCGAAGATAATTTCGCACTTCCTGATAAGCAGGCTGGGGAGGGGTGTCGTGGTGCGCACCTCCCCCTATCTCATGCTCTTCGAGGTGCCGGAGAACATAAACCTTGTTGAGTATATGAAGCAGATAGACCCAGAGAAGGTGGAGACGCTACTAGAGAATTCCATAGCGAGAAGCGACCTGTTCAACTACAGGTTCGGAACCATTGCCAAATTTTTTGGGCTTATAGAGCGGGATGCCGTTGTATCAAAGCAGGTATTGAAGAGGCTGGCAACGGTGCTCAGTAAGAGCCCAGTTTACAAGGAGACTGCCAGGGAGCTGATGCACAACTATTTTGACATACCGACAGTTCGATGGTTCATTGAGGGGCTGCGGAACGGCTCCATAAAGGTCAGTGCTGTGCATGCGGACTCGCTCTGCCCTTTCGGTGACGCATTGCTCAACTCGCTGTACTACACGCGGGAGCTGGTGATGCCGATCACACCGAACAGCGTCGTAGTCGACTCCTTCATGGAGCATACGATGAGGGAGAATGCAAAGCTGGTGTGCACATACTGCGGCATGCGATTCTCAAGGAGGGTATCAGAGCTCAGGAAGCTCCAGTCTATAAAGTGCCCGAGCTGCGGCAGCAATATGGTTGCCATGGACAGGGAAGAGCGCGCACACGCGATAGACAAGAGAATCGACGGGAAGAAACTATCGCCTTCGGAAGTAAAGCTGGTAAAGGAAGCTCTCGGGGAAGCGAGCTTGATAGGCTCGTATGGGTGGAGGGCACTGGCAGCGTTGGGTACCTACGGCATAGGTCAGAAGACGGCCGCGAGAGTGCTGATGATGCTCAGAAGGAACGAAAAGGACTTCTTCTGCGACGTTATAGAGGCCCAGAAACAGTTCATAAGGACGAAGAAGTACTGGTCGGTTTGACTGATATCTTGGAAGAAGAGATAGAGCGGGCTTGGGTTATGCGTTCACGACCTCTGTCATGCTTTCCAGCCTTTTCTTGTGTTCTGTTCCCCAGTTCTTGGCTCTCTCGATATCGACCCCTCCTTTCTTCGTGATGCCCTCTATGAACTTCATCATGCCATAGCCGCCGAGGTTCATGACACCGGTCATCGCCATCCTCGTGGCGGGGTTGCCCTTTGACTCGTCTCCTGCATCCCTGGAGGCCATCTTGGAAAGGTGCCTGTAAGAAGCGTAATACACCGCCAGCATGGATGGGGTAAGCATGCCCCTGTTGAGCTGCCTGCTTTTTATCCTCCCAAGGGGGACGTTGAGCATTGGCGTGACAGTGAATTCGAACGGTCTCCCGTCGACGTACGAGTTGCTGAGCCTGTTTATGAGGGCCACGGTGTCCCAGTTGTCTTCGTCGGTCTCGCCTTCCTGCCCAACCTGGACGGTGAACGCTGGGCGCCAGTAATATTTCGTCATCACCTGCACGCCCTTCCACACTATCTCCTGCCAGCTCCCGTCGACACCTATCTTCAATGGGAGCGTCTTGGCAGGCATATGCTTCCTCGCCAGTTCGTCGCTGCCTGTCTCGAGACCAGTCTGTATGCCTATCCAGTTCCTTGGGCCGGCGTGCATTATGTTCGAGAGCTTCTCGATCAGCTCTGGGTACCCTGCCGGTATTGACACCCTCCCGTGCGTCGGGTTGGAGTTCTCGACGCCCTTTATCGACATTATGAACGACATGAGTTCCGTAAGGGCCTCTTCGTTGGGCACGAAGAACTGTCCGTGCTTGTATCCGAAAAACTCGTCGGAGTGCAACCACGCCTTGTGCGTGCCCCCCTCGCGTATGTTGACCTCTATCTCCCTCCCTATCATGTCGAGCGTATAGTACCTCAGCGGGCGTAGCGTCACCTCGCAGAAGTCGCAGCCCACGCCGCAGCCCCTCATGATCTCCACCATTGACTTCGTCGACGGATGTACTATTGTGGGAATTTGCTCTAGCTTCGGGTACGCCCCATAGCTTGTCCTGGCTATGAACTTTTCGTCGTGAACCTCGTTCATGCGGAAGTTGCTATCGAATGTGTTGTAGCCTATCTTGAACATCTTCGTGTCCACGTTTCCCGAGAGTATCTGGTCAAACAGGTCATTGAGCACATCGTCCGTCTCGCCCTGCACTGCATAGTCGATGTTCAGCTTCTCGAACTCGTCTCTGAGCACCGTGAACTCCCAGACGCCCGGTCCGCCGACGATGAGCTTCGCTTTCTTCCCTGCTCTGAGCTTGTTGACCTTCTGGATCAGGTCCTCCCATTCGGCTCTGACCCAAGCATAGAAGTCGCCGCCAAAAAGTGCCGCATACGACATGGTCAGTGGGCCTATCCCGAACGGGTCCATCGTCGAAACCGCTATTATGGCGGTGTCGTTGTCTATGAACCTGGAGGCATTGTTGATGTCAGTAACTGCTATCTCCTCTTTCGGATGCCTCTGCAGCAGGATCGCCTCCAGCTTCCTGATGGAATAAGGCGCGTGGAGGAGCTGCCCATCAGGGAACATGCCAGGGGACTTGCCCTTCAGGAACTTGTATATTGGGCCAGGCACCGCAGCCTTCGGGGCGCTAGGCAGGAAGTCAAGTAAGGGAAAGTCCCTGAATGTATATATCAGTGATGTATCAGCCACTAAAACGTATTTTGCCATTTGATCCTACCCTGCAGTAAGAGCTACTGTATCCGTATGATTTTAAGCCTTTTTGGAACTGTTTTGTATACGTTTCCACCTTTTGATTGGTGCGCTCAGATTAATAAGAGTATCATAATTTGGGTAACACTTTAAAATTCTCACGGTTTCGAGGAGACCCCAGACATCAGAATGTTCGACAGGTTTTCGACATAATCCTGTCCTTGCAGTTTCGATGACATGTAAAGGGACATCTGCATCGCATAGCTGTCCATGCTGTCCTCTCCTCTGGTTTGCTGACTTACCCTCCTTTTTATCACGACGGGTCTCATTGCCCTCTCCGCTCTGTTGCTGGTCGGTTCGACGTCCTTGTACTCGAGGAACGTGAACCATTCGTTGTTGAACCGTATTATGTAGTCGTTGAGCCTCTTGAAGTTCCTCCCCTGTTTCGGCATGGAGAAGACCTGCCTGAAGAACCTTGCTTCGAACCTCTCCTTAAGTCTCTTCGACGGACCATACCTTTCCTTCGCGACCTTCGCGTCGCGCAGGACGAGAGCAAATCCCTCAACACACCTCTTGTAGTCGTAGTAGTTCTCCTCCCTGCCGAAGTCGTCGTACTTAGGTTTCTTACCGATGCGTAGGAGGTGCGACCAGTCCCTTTGTCTCCTACACCGCAGCTTGTCATATCCCGCGTATCCGTCGCACACATCCACTCCGTCCATGCTCTCCAATGACTTCGCGACTTTGTGGCCCCTGCTGTCGCGTATCGCATAGTACACCAAGCCCGTCGTCTATATGCCGAGGGCGCATATTCCTCGCATTCTCTTTTGGAGGTCCCTTTGGTTCATCCTTCTGGTATTTGTCTACTGTCTCCTCCAACTTCTTCAGGTAAGGAGGGGTGGAACCTGAGGGTATGTTTTCATTGACGTATTTGCGGAGTTCATTCCTAAGGTTTTTGACTTCCTCTCTCAGATGTTTGTTCTCCGCTTTCACTTCGCCGAGTTGTTCTCGGAGAGATTCTACAATCTCCACTAACTGATCATATGTTGGTCGCATCGTAGGCCGTCTCCTAATAGTTTCCCTCCCAAATTTGTTCCTCTGAGAAGAACAGAATACGTTTCGGAAATTTGTGAATACAGGAAGTTTACCCTTCAGACGGTAACGGTGAGATTCTTAAAGTGTTACTAATTTGGTTTCATGGAACAGCCTTTATCTGTGCGTACCCAGCCTGCCAACCTTTTAATTCCTTGCCGAGAAATCCAATCTGTGCCAGGGTGGCAGAATCTGGTAACGCGCTGGTCTTGAGTCTTTCTCAAGAGCTGATGAGTGATGCAAAAGAGGCAAGTTAACCAGTGCCCTTCGGGGCTTTAGGGTTCGAATCCCTACCCTGGCGTATCTAGGTAAGGTTTATTACTTTGAGCTGCAACCATCTTCTGTGAGGACATGGAAAGTGACATACGTGAGCTAACACTGAAAAGGTACATTATAGAGAAGAGGGTGATCTCACTACTTACTGATCCGATTTTCAATGATAGTAGTGGCAATGTCGTGCTATAGACGGAGCCCAAGAGCATAATTGTAGGACAGACACTCGAAACAGCTTCGGGAAAGGGGAGATGAATGAAGACAACGATGTATATGACGATGACCCTCAATGGAAAGATAGCGGATGAGAATGGTTTGGAGGACTTCTTATCACACGCCAACTGGATCGAGTTTTCCAGGATTGTGAACGATTCGGACTGCCTCATATGGGGAAGAAAGACCTACGATGCGGTAAAGAGTATGGGCAGCAGGTATCTTGAATCGATAAAGGTTGAGGTAGTCGTGGTCAGCCATAACCTGAAGGTAAAAAGCCCTAAGGCAGCGCTTGCGTACGCCAGATCAAAGGGGTATACAAAAGTTATAATCTCGGGAGGTGCCAAGCTGAACAGGTCATTTATAGAGGAGGACCTTGTTGACGAGATAGTGGTTGACATAGAACCTGTGCTCATCGGGTCGGGCAAAGGCCTGGCAGAGGAGGGAGCATTTCTGAAACGGTTAAGGTTATTGGGGATAAAGAACGTAACGCGCAATATACTCCAGTTGCATTACAAGGTGGAAAGGTAAGGCGGGTGTGGTCTTGCCAAAACGCAAATACGTTGCAGTCGCTATCGCGGGTCTGATTATCATAGTTGCTACTGTTGTGTTCTTTGTTTTGATGGGCGCCCAACCGCCGCTGTCAGAGGGGATTTCCCATGTTGTGTTTGGTGTTGGCACGCATGGAGATTTAAGCTCAGAGGTAATGGCACTTTCCAGCGGCGTGCGATACCTCAGGAATGACATAACGCTGGTGCCGCGGCAAGTGGACCAAATAGCCAATGAGAGCACCAGGTACGGCGCAGAATACCTTGGTATACTCGACTATGCCACCCTGCCGGGAGGAATTTCCAACAACCGCTGGAACCTGACTGTGTGGAACGAAACGGTGGTGAATGCGGTGGAGAACTACCCCGAAATACACGATTGGGAGATATGGAATGAGCCGTGGGTGTCCGCGTTCCAGACAGGAATGATGAATTGCAGCGCTGCAAACTGCGCCTACAATTATTACCTGATAACCAAATCCGCCTATGAGACGATAAAGAGGCTGCAGCCAAATTCGACAGTCGTCTGCTTCGGCGGGGCTCCGATAAATGACCCTGGCACGTACTATTATACGAAGTTGTGGTATGATGCCGTGTGGGGATATGGCCTTTCAAAGTACTGCGACGCGATATCATTGCATGCGTATACAAATGGGACGCTGGTAAGCCAGCAGGCGGTCAGAGGACTGTGGATGGCCGGGCTGTCTGCATATGAGAACCTGACAGGCAAGCCGATATGGATTACAGAAGTTGGCATGCCTGCATCCTCACTGCTGCCAAATTCGCGCTGCATCCCGTACTGCAGCGGGCTGCGGCAGGACGAGTTTTTGCGACAGTCGTTCAGCTTCTTCGAAGGATTCCCGTACATCAAGCGCGTATACTGGTATGACCTGTGGGGGCTCTCTGATGGGCGGTTCGGAAATGACTATGGGCTGCTTAACCTTTCCGACCCGCAATATGGGGAGCCGAAAGCCGCGTGGCAGACGTTCCTATCGTTCTACAACAACAGCGGATCCGCAAGGTGAGCCGTCTCAGGCGAACTTCGCCTGCTTGGTCTGCTGAGAGCGGCAGCCATCCCTGGAGGCAACTGCACGTCAAAGAATCCGAGCTTGCCCGGCATGCAGAATGGTTCGATCCTGCGGGCGTCGTCCAAAATGAAGCCATATGTATCATTCAGGTACTTGCCTGATGCAAGATGCTTAGCGGAGTCGCGCATGAGGGACTCCCTGTCTGGATATCTCACGACCTCGGCGAGCACTGCGTATCCAACAACGGCCATCCTCCGCATCAGCCTGGGGTCGAGGCCGAACCCGCGACATGCGTCTCTTTCTACATTACCAGAAGCGTGGATGAGGAATGCGCCGCGGAACTTTGTATTCCACGTTCTCAGCTCTATAGTCTTCCTATGCTGCAGTATCAGCTCTGCGTAAGGCTGCCTTATCGAGAGGCATTTCATGGCATCGCCCTTTCGTTATGAATCGACGTATGGCTTTTTATTCATGAAAGTGCAATCATTTACGAATCCTTGGGCTCGTAGCTCAGCTTGGTAGAGCGGCTGGCTCTTAACCAGTAGGCCGTGGGTCCGAATCCCACCGAGCCCGCTTCAAGGCTGCATCCAGTCTATCTCGTAGTATTCGAATGGGCTTTTCGCGAGCTCTATTCTTCTTACTTTGTAGTACGTGACAGATGTCTCGCGGTCCGCTATCGCGATTATGAGCTCGCACTTCCTCGCCTTGGCCTCGTTTATTATGGCGGAGAGCTCTGCACCTCCCATGTACTCGTCCTCCGACAGGGAGAGCATTGCGTACCTGGGGGCGTCAGTCTTGGGGTTCTCGGTCGTCCCTCCATTGCGATAGTAAAGCAGGAAGTCTATGCCGAGCTTCTTCTTCCTGCTCTTTCCAGGTATGGCCAGTATGAAGGTTTTCCTGACGGAGTGCGCAACCCGTATGGCTCTCGCCCATTCTGATATCAGCAGCTTCACGTCCCTCGGGAAGACATGCACGACGTGCTTCGAGTGCGACCACTCGTCGTTGCCACTCCTGGGCTTAGCACCCGGGAAGTATATCCTGAAGTGTGTGCCAAACTTGAAACCGGTTTTGACGACGTACCCGTTCGATCTCCAGTCCACATATACGGAGTAGAGCTTCTGGAAGTCCGACCTCCTCTTCGATGCGATTGCGAATACCTCATTGCGCGTGAACCCCGGAACAGAAAGTATGTGACTGTCCATCAGGAAAACGGTCTCGTAGATGTCGAGCTTGTTGAGCGATCCGTGGTCGCTGGCTTTGTAGGTCCCGTACTGCCCGAACCAGTGTTGCTCGTAGATGCGCTTCGCATATTCATTGTCCTGTACTACAGTGACCATGTCGTCCGGGAAGAACGTGCCTTCCAGCCTTGCCTGTCCAAGCCTGAGCTGCGCCGATGGATACCTCTTCAGCGGGGGCTGCTGCACTGCCTTCTGGCGTTGGGGGATATCGGCTGGCTTGACTATCAGGCCCCTGTCCCTCCAGTCCTTATAGGTGAAGTACCTAGCCATGAACTTTCTGTCCTTGCTGAAGAGACGTGCCACGTCGTTGAAAGTGGTAGTCATGCCGCCGTCAACCATGCATTCGGCTTTACGCACATCCATCAGGTAGAGGACCTCCTCTGGAGACAGGATGAGCCTGCCATGTTCTTTCTGGCCTATATGGCCGTTGGCGAGCACGTCTATGGTCGACTGGTCTTCCGAATATAGCGCCCTCTTCCTGGCATCCAGCCTTATGAGCAGGGGCATCCGATCACTTAGCCCTTTATGCCGTCCTTCGTTATCTTTATGACGCACTCGCCCTCCGGCATATTGGGCGAGTCTATCAGCCTGACTATGCGCTTCTCTTCCTTGCTCTTGCGCATGTAGAGCCTTGTGGTCGCGGCATGAGCCATTATGTTGCCGCCTATCGGCGTTGTTGGGTCACCGAAGAGTATGCCGGGGTTGTCCATGACCTGGTTTGTCAGGTAGACCGCGAGGTTGTACTTCTCGGCGAGGCTCTGCAGCTTGTGAACGTGCATATTCAGCTTGCCCTGCCGCTCTCCCAGTGCGCCTCTTCCTACAAACTCGGCCCTGAAGAGCGCCATCATAGAGTCAACTACTATCAGCTTGATGCCCTTTTCCTGTATGAGCTTGTCCGCCCTCTCGATCGTAAGTATCTGCTGATCGGTGTTTTGCGCCCTGACATAGTAGATGTTGTCCAGTGTCTTCTCAATATCCATGCCAGCGGCCTTGGTTATCTCCTTTATGCGCTCTGGTCTGAACGTCGCTTCGGTGTCTATGAAGAGCACAGCGCCACCCAAGCCCCCATCCTCCTTCGGCTTCTGAGCGTTGACACAGAGCTGGAATCCAAGCTGGGTCTTGCCGCTCGCAAACTTTCCGTATGCCTCAGTTATCGCGCCGACCTCTACCCCCCCTCCTATCATCTCATCCAAGTCCTTCGAACCGGTGCTGACCTTGCCGATCGTCGCTCTGCGCTCGAATACCGCGCTGCCTGTCTCGTAGCTTATAGTCGTAGATTCCTGCGCGGCCTGCACCGCCTTCCTTGCGGCCTCGGGAGTTATGCCGGCAGTTTCGGCGAGCTCAGCGTACGGCATGGTGGCGACCTTGTCAAGGGTGTCTATGCCTGCCGCCTTCAACTTGGAGGCGCTGACCTCCCCTATGCCTGGAAGGTCCTCTATTTCCTGAATTTTTTTCTCCTTGGCCATCGCACCAAGCCCCCTAGAAGCGTTAGACTTAATATACTCTACGCCAATATATAAAATAGTTCCCCAGGAAGCGATGGCTATAGCCACGAAGAACGTTCGAAAAGGAATAGTGCCAGCGTGCATATGCACGCTGGCAAGGCGACCAGTTCTTTACGACCTTCCTTCTGTAGAGAACCCGTAGGACATTATAAAAAAGCAAGTTTAAAACACTTTCGAATTACCGGAACTTTATCATAAATATGGAATGTTGATATGACTGTTCTGACGCTGGACAAGAAGGGGATTGCTGGGGCGTTCGCCATCGGGATCGTCCTGCTGCTGCTTGGCAAGGGAATCGGGTGGTTCCTTGTCGCCGTGATGGTTTACTTCCTCGTACTGTCATATGCCGTGACGCTCGTCAGGCTCGACTACAAGGAGAGGAGGAAGCTGACTGAGAGGAGCCGGGGCCTGGTGAACGTGGCGGCTAATGGGATCGCGCCAGTGGCATTTGCGGTTGCCCTCTTCGTTGGAACGCTCCTTTCCAACAATATGTTGGAAACCGTCGGGATAATCGGCTTCCTCGGTGCGGTATCGGGTATAACGGCCGACAAGTTTGCCAGCGAGCTGGGCGTACTGGATGGGATACCGAGGGAAATCCTGACCATGCAGCCGACCAAGAAGGGTAGGAGTGGGGGGGTGACGCTGCTCGGGCTGGCGATGTCTGCCATCGCAGCGGGGCTCGTGGCTGTTTGGGTTCTGCCGCTCGGACCGGTTGGCGTTATCGGCACTGGTGAGTTGGTCGCCATCGTGACGGTTTCCGGATTCCTCGGCAGCGTGGTGGATAGCGTGGCCGGACACTTCGAAGAGATGGGTATGGGGAACAAGCACACCTCGAATCTCATATGCAGCGTGGCGGCCGGTATCATAGCTGTCTGCCTTGCGCTGCTCCTGTGATCGCATGGCCAGTGCATATGATGAGATTGGCGCGCTGAGGGTCATTTACGGGCTGAAGAAGGTGTACAGGCACAATTCCGTTGGTGATAGGAAGGAAAGCACTGTGGAGCATACGTTCAGCAGCCTCGTGCTTGCGGACTTCCTGCTGCACAGATATGATTTTGGGGTAAATAAGGAGAAGGTATCCGAGCTGCTGATTTATCACGACCTGGTGGAGGTGCATGTGGGAGATACGCCGCTACATCCAGGAGTAGACATATCTGGAAAGGGCGAGAGGGAGCGTGCAGCGGCGCTGGGGCTGCTCACCGGGCTTCCCGCACAGCTTGCCTCTAGGTACAAGGAGCTCTACGAAGAGTTCGAATCGCAAAAGACACGGGAGGCGAGGCTAGCAAGAGCGATAGAGCAGTTCGATGCGGAGATACACGAGCTGGATTACAAGAATGATTTGAAAGGCTGGACAGAGAGGTTTCTCAGGGAGAGCAAGGAAAATTACTTCAAAGGCTTCCCAGAATTAGAGAGACTGTTTGAAGAGCACGTAAGGTACCTAAGAGAGAACGGTTACTTCGAAGTGAAGTAACCAGCACCGCTCACTTCAGGTTCAGGATAGGCTATGCGCAGCCAGCGACGAGACAGTATACGCCGTCGCAGGGGGCATCAGGCCGCCATATACTGCAGCCATTATGATGAAGCACATCACAGCCAGTATCGAGAAACGAAAGCTATCAGTGTCTCTGTCCTTATGCTATCGAGTAGAGCTGCGTTTACCCACTGATACCACAATAACCACTGGTTACTATGAGTATTCGGCGGTGCTATCTATTACTTCCTGGTCAGCGAGCCTGCCCACGCGGCGCGCTGCCTTGCGACGAAGTCCGCGTCATTGGCAATGGAGTTGCCGGACTGCCTTTTCTCGGCCCTCCTTATAAGCCCTTTGTGGAACATGCTCTCCAGCTTGCTGAACGACAGTATTGTGGTACCGGCGGCCAGCAGGGCCGACATCAGCAGCACCCCCGCACCCTGGGTGTGTAGGGGCAGTCTTTCCGCAGCGAACATCCACGATGAGAGGCTTGTCCAGAGTGGTATACCCGCAATGCCAGTAACTACGCCAGTTCCGAGCGCCGCTGCGCTTGCCTTGTTGGCTGTCTTGCTGGCGAAGTATTTGGTTGTTGCGTCAACATCCATCTTGTAGATCTCTACAAGCGCATCCACTGTTTTCTCGCTCTCGATCTTGAACTGCTTTTCGACCATTTTCATCCCGTCCATAGACGCTGTCTACCTGATATAAAAAGGTTGCTTCTGATGTTGCTGATTGACGTTGCATATGCTGCGGTGATGGGAATGCGCTAGCCGGGATTTGAACCCGGATTACAGCCTTGGGAAGGCCGTGTCCTGGCCAGGTTGGACTACTAGCGCGCTGAACGCGCTTTTTATAAGATACTGTGCGCTTACCGTTATATGTTTTGCTGCGGAGGCTGGGCTCACCTTATGTACGATAGCTTCCTGTCCTTGTCCTCCTCCTGTGCAGACATCTGCTGGGCTAGCTCGCTCTCCACCCTAGCCGCTTCCTTTATCAGGCTGTCGAGGCCTTCGATCTTCACCTTCAGGTGCGTAGTCTTCGACAGCACTTCCAGCACGGCCTTCGCTGCGGTGGCATCGAAGTCCATCAGGCTCGTCTCGCCGAGAAGGCATATTCCGCTGAGCTTTCTCATCTTAGCGAACGCAAGCAGCATGCCAGCGGCACCCCATATCGCGCCCCTCGACCTTCCGAAGACTATGTCGTACTTGGAGAACTGCTTGATTACGTTCTTCGTGGTGGCGTTGGCGAACACGCGCGGTCTGCCTGGCGTGCCGTTGTGTGAGACATAACCACCAACTGTGTATATGAACGTACCACCGAGCCTGTCCTTGAAAAACTCAACTATATCAGAGTTGACGTAATACTGACCTTCGGGGGATGGTGGTTGATAATCTCCAGTGAGCAGCAGTATATCGTTTGGCTTCTGCCTTATCAGGTACAGCCTATTGCTGACCAGCCTTATGCCACCCTTCTTGGTCATCATCACGTGGCTCGGGAAGTGTGGTGAGTATATCGTCGCTATTCTCTCCGCCTTGTATTCCTTCCTTATCTGTTCGACCACTATCTTGCCAACGCTCCCTATACCAGGCAGCCCAACTATCATTATTGGCTTTTCTGGCTTGGCGCCGCGCTTCATCATTATCCTTGTCTGTGTTATCCTTCCCTTCAAGATCATAACCTGTTTATTATATCGACCTTCTCCTTCCTTATCTTCTCCTTCTCCATCGAGAATCGCCCGTCCTTCAGCTCCTCCCTAATTATAGCCTCCGCAGCCTGGATGTGTGCTTCCGCGGTTGGGTAGTCCGGCCCTTCTGCGATGAGTCTGTACCTCGGAGCCCCGATATACTCCACCTCAACACTAGTCTTCTCTATGTCTGACAATATGCCCTTTATCTGCTCGATACCATTGTGTGTGTCGGACGTCGACATGCTTAGCATGTAGGCGACCTTGTGCTCGCTCTTTCCCTTGCTGGACTCTATCAGCCTCTGAAGCGTGTCCTTCAGCTTCTTGGGTAGTTTCGCGTCTTCGAATTCTGGTGTGTTGTCGGCCGCGCTCTTTATGAAGCGCGTGAAGCTACTGAAACTCGTGAGCACATAAGAAGCATAAGCATCACGCTGGTCTTTGGGGCTGACCCTCGCCTCTTTCATCGCCTGCTGGAACAGTGAGGTAAGCCTCTTCTCTAAGTTATAAGTATTGAGCTTTTCCTTCGCATCATTCTGATTGACCTTCTTTATCGAGATATCAATTGTGCCCTTGTCCTTGTCTATGAAGATGACCTTACACACCACTATCTGGCCGGTGTGGATGTACTCATGGATGTTCTTTATCCACCCAGATGAGACCTCCCTTATCGGCAGGAACGCATCTATATCACCGTACTCTATCAGCTTGCAGTGCGCGCTGAATTGCATGACCTTGTCTATGCGCGTTATTACCATCTCTCCGACGCTTGGCGTCCTGCTCTGTTCCATAGAAAACACTTTATGAGGCTATCTCAAGCTTCTTCTTGGTCCTTGTGCCAAAGACCCTTTCGACCATGTAGCCACACTCCTTGCACTTAAGGAGCGTCTTCTGCCTTGTTGATATTTTCTTCTTTGTTGCCTGCCCCTTGACCTTGCCGTGGTACCCGGCCAGCTTCCTTATCCTCCTCCTGTTGCCTATGTTGAGTCCTATGCCGAAGCCTGGCCCCTTCGAGTAAAGCTTTATCGAGTGCTCGGTGTGCTTGTTGCACTTGGGGCAGTATGCGTTTATCTGTTTAGGGACTTTCATCTCCATCAGCCTTTTGTATTCTGTTTATGCTGGGTTTGCTGTTATTGTTACGCAGCGCAAGGTTATCTATCTATCGGACGCGGGTCTTGACTACTCTGCCGTGCAGAGGTTGTTTGCCACTAAGAATTCCTTGTCTTGCGCGTCGCCCACCGCGATAACCTGGTCCTTGATGAGCGGCCCTATCTCGTTACCGCTGGGGAGCACTATCTTTGGCGTATTTTGCACAACGATGAGGCTCTTGGCACTGTGATTGGCAGAAAGCTTGTCACCCTTCACTATGGCGTACAGCTTCGTATAGAAGTCTTCTTCTTCTGGCGGCATTGGTTGGGGCGGTTGTTGATTATAGGCGAGATATGCGAGGAGCTTCTGCTTCCTCCTTTCATAGATATTGTTGGTGAGCCTCCCAATATTCTCTTTTACTGTGCCGCCAGAATCTGTGTTGAAAGTAAGCTTTTCTGTATATTCAAAAACGTCTTTGTAGAAAGTTTTTGGGATCTGTTGCAGCTTTGTTGATTGTTTTTCCTTCTGCCAGACTTGCCAGATAACGTTGTAGGTCTCGTTCTCAGCCAACAAACCACCCCAAAGTGCCGGTATTCTGATTGTGATTTTGGTATTAATTTTATTATAAGCGTCTATTCACTACACTATACTTACATAAAAACCACACGAATACCGGAATTGTGGGGTCTAGCCGATGTTTGCAAATTCTATCTTACCAAAACATAAGGTAGCGAGGGGTGGATTTGAACCACCGATCTTTGGGTTATGAGCCCAACGGGCACTCCAGACTACCCTACCTCGCTTTGAAAAAGCAGCAGAGCCATGCAACTATTGTTGCTTGGCTATTTTATTAGTTACGCTCCACAAAGTCAGGCCTGCGCTTCTGCAGCAACCTTTGTTTGCACCCTCACAAGGTTCACTGCTTCGTCCTTCGTTATCATCTTGAACCTGCCACCACAAGCCTTACACCTGAATCCAGCCTCGTACGCCGCATCAAACGCGAATATGAGCTTCGTATCGCTGTAGCACTTGTTGCACACGAAATAGTCATTACAGTCATCTTTTATTACTATCTCGTCGCCCTTCATAGACCTTATATAATCAAAGAAGGACTGCAGCTTGGTGGTGTTGATATACCACGCAAACGAAAGCCAACCATTATCGTTCTTCGCAACATAGTAATTCGTTATCCCGTACCCCTGCATTATGTTCAGCATGCTCCTTACGAAGTTTATTTTTATATCGAGCATCTCAGACACCTGCTCAGCGGTCTTTGGCGCCGTTATGACACCGAGCACGTCGATCGCGTTCTTGCTGACGTTCTTTCGCAGGTAATCTGCGGCAAACCCATCAGTAATGATGGCATTGAGAGCCTCTTTGGCGAGTTTCGGCTCCGGTATGTAAAGTTTTTCACGCCTCTCCTTTGCAGTCTGCTTCTTTACGACCTTCTCTACCTTTTCGGCCGCCTTGACCTTCTTCACAGGTTTCATGTGTTCGGTGCGGCTCACTACCTCCCTTGTCGCTGCCTTCGGCTTGTGGATAGCTGTATGCTTCTGTTTTAAGTGCCTCCGGACCGCATGCGCCGCGGCTTTACGCATCCTCTTGCTAGATTTTGCCCTCTTCATGAACACACCATTGAACGTGACATAGGTAAGAATTTAGTCTGATAATGCTTTTCAAATTTTTCATATTTAAGCCTTTCTATTGGCTTATTGTCGTAATCAGATACCCATCACACCGCTGTATAACTTATTTAGTTTTATTTGTATAAATAACCTATAGTTTGCCAGCGCAATAGTGGGGATGCAATGTTTGAGATAAAAATAGATGATGCGAGATACTGGAAGAACTGCGTCGACGCAATAGACAGCCTAGTCGACGAGGGCGCATTCAGCATATCCCCTGATGGGGTATCGCTCAAGGCGATGGACCCTTCCGGCATCAGTATGGTTTCTTTCTTCATGCCAAACAAGGCATTCTCGAAATACGAAGTCGACAAAACGACAGCCGTGGGGGTAAACCTCGATAACCTCAGCAAGATCCTCAACAGTTCCAGGGCAAACGAGCAGCTGGTCATGAAGGAGGACGGTAACAAATTCGCGCTCGAATTTGTCGGGCAGAACAGTAGGAGGCGCTACAAGCTGCCGCTTATCGACGTGAGAAAGAATCCGGACAAAGAACCATCTGTCGCATTCGAATCGCTTGTCGAGGTGAAGGGCGACTCGTTAAAGGAGATACTGAAGGACGCCAACCTCCTCTCATCATACATCAACTTTAAGACGGACAAGGGCACGTTCAAAGTGATTGCGAAGGGTGACGCGGGTGAGCTTGAGGAGGAACACATGGACAATGCAGAGTTCATAAACAAGCTAGAAGTCACGAAGGCAACATCATCCACATTCAACCTTGAGTACCTTACGAAGATAGTCGGGCCGTGCCCAGCTAACTCCCCGATAGCGATATCACTGAAGACAGAAGAGCCTGTGAAGATAGACTACTCAATCGGAGACGCCAAGGTATCGTACTACCTCGCCCCATATATGGAAAGCTGAAGGTAGGTGCTTCTTGTGGAGAAGGAGCGAAAGAAGATAGCTGCAGTGTCCGCCCTGTTCGTCGCGGTCGCGCTGCTGCTCGTTTTTGTCTATCTGCTGCGCCTGGAGATTGGAGCCGAAAGGCCGATCCCCATCCTAGCAGTTGCCGTATTCGGCATAATGTTCATTTACTTGGTAAGCCACCTGATGATATACGTCGGTGAGCGCAACGGCGTCGGCAAGGAGGCAGAGGCGGCGGCGCATCTCTTCGCGGTGTTTGGCTACGCCGTACTTGCGATTGTGCTGCTGTACATGCTCAACGTGAACATAACGGGCCTCCTCGTCGGAGCAGGGTTCCTAGGCATAGTGGTAGGACTCGCCGCGCAGACCACGCTAGGCAACCTCTTCGCAGGGATTTTCCTTCTTGCCGTCAAGCCGTTTAAGCGTGGCGACAAGATACGTCTTTACTCCATGCAGTTCAGCATGATAGCGCCCAGCTATACCCATGGCAGGCTCTACTCTGGTGTCGCGGGGAGGCTAGAACGCATAGGCCTCCTCTACACATACCTCACGAACGATGAGGGCATAGTGATGATGATCCCGAATAATACTGTTGCTCAGTCATTCATACTGAATCGCACACGCACAGGCAGAGAGAAGGTTAGGGTGAGGTTCGAGCTTGACATTAATATAGATTACCCCAAGTTCGAAGGTGCCATTCGTGCGTCCGTGAAGAACGACAAGGCCCTCAGGGGCAAGACGACATCCCTCGACGTGTACATCGGCGAGCTGGAGCGGGGCAAGTACAGCGTGTTTGTACAGTGCGGCGTGCCGCCAAACAACGAAACGGCGGTCAAGCAGCGCATTAAGGAGATAGGTATCCACCTTCTTGCCGGCGGGCGCAGCAATAAATAAGTTAACTGAGAACCGCCAACGGTGCTTAGATGCGATTCCTAGTCTTCCTCGCGCCGTCGGGCTTCAGGGATGAAAGCTTCAGGATGCTCGAATTGTTCTTTAACAAGTGGGGCATCGAACGCCAGGTAACGTCCTACACAAAGACTGGCTGCACGGGCGACCACGGGAGCGTGTGCAAGCCTGACATCCACACCAGCAAGGTTTCTACGTTCGGATACGACGGTCTGCTCATGGTCGACGGTCCGGGAATAGAGAAATACAAGCTCTACGAGTACAGGCCGCTGCTTGACCTCGCATATAGCTTCTACAACAACGGCAAGTTCGTGTGGGCGATCGGCAACGCAATAAAGATCGCGGCGAGGGCAAACATCGTGAAGGGTAAGAGAGTATCGACACCGCAGGATCAGGACGTGAGGAGCGCGGTGCTGATGTTCCACGGGATTCCGTCATCAGCACAGTCGGAAGTGCAGGAAAGGCTCTGCACCATCGGTAGCCCGAGCGACCTTGAAACTGCAATACCGGAAGTTTTCCTCCGCCTTGGAGTGAAGTAGGTGCGATGAGGGACAAGGGGCTCGCAAAGCGCATCGCTGACGAACGGGTGCACGTACTCACGGCGCTAGCGTCCAAGGCGCTGCACGCAGACGAGACAGACCTGGCGAGGCGCTACGCGAAGCTCGCCAATGAGATAATCACACACTACAGGTTGGGTCGTGCGGGTGGCAGCAGAAAGCTATGTAAATCATGTGGATTTCTGCTCGAACCGGGGGTCACATGCGACGTGAGGATGGCGAGCTCGAAGAGGCAGATGATTTACAAGTGCAGGCTCTGCGGGCGCGAGATGAAGATACATTACTGACAGCTGTTATATCCCACACTGCCTTAAATAATTGCGCATGCAAGAACTGAGTGAACCGATGGGATCCTATGATGAAGATGGTGCTCATAGTAATTGCCATATTTGCGGTCACTGCGATCGTAGCGTTCGCGGCGCTGTCAGGGAACCTTGGCGGTGCGAATGGAAACGCGAACCACAGCAACATGAATGGGACAGCACTCACCGTTGGCGGAGGGCAGGGCAAATCCTATCTTAGCCAGGCCGAAATGCAGGCACTGTTCGGCCCCGGAACCTATTTCTCCAGCGGAGATGCGAACGCCACTTCTCTCGGTGTGATAATATCCGCCAACAGCAGCAATTACCCGACCACGGCATTTCTCAATAACAACGTGTCCGCGTACTGGCAGGTTGTGTACAATATAACGGGGGCCGAGCTGCTGATAAACGGCACGTATGCGTCCCCTACCGTGCTCGAGCAGGTGTTCCAGACACCAGTACCGGAGTTCGTTTACTCCAAAGTGCTCTCTGCTATCGGAGGCACGTTCAACGTGACAAATACGACCTATGGAGGCATGACGTACTCCTATGCGCGGCAGGCAGCCATGAACGGCACAGCGTTCATGGTTGCATACAAAGGCAGTGAGGTCTCGATAGTCTACGTGGTCGGGAAGCCTACAAGCATAAGTGCATTGGCAGCTGCGCTTGCAGGAGACATGCCGTGAAGGGCTTATCGACGGTGTGCCGCCTTGAGAAAGCATCTATGTCAGCGCAACCTCCTCTCTCACGCCAGCTAGGCACTTGTAGCCTATCACTACCTCGGCAGTGGTCCATACATAGTCACTGAACGGGTACTCCCGAGCCCCACGCTCTACTGCAGCTATGCGTACCGACTGCGCTTGCATACAGATCGAGTGCCTATCTCATGAACTTTGTATCCTTCTGGAGTCTCATTCAATGGCCTGCAAACGGTGTGGATGCCCTGAAGATGGGGCCGCCGAGATTTGAACTCGGATAGCCAGCGCCCGAGGCTGGTAGTCTGCCAGGTTAGCGTACGGCCCCAACAGGAAACATTAAATTAATGGATTGCAGATTTATAAAGGGTGGCAATGTGGTGGACGTCAGGTATGAACCGGTGAGGGAGGTCGTAGTGCATGACGCGACCAAGATGAGCGTAAAGGACCTTGTCGTACTCAGGATAGCATCCTCGACCTCGCAGCCCTGGCTATGGTGGTGTGATGGGGTGCTGTTCACCGTCTCGTTTGCCGCAGATGCGAAGACATATGATGAGAAGCTAGAAAAGGGCATAATGGTGTTCAACCGGGTCTTCTATGCAGAGATGCCGGCTTACGTGCCGATAATATCAATGGACACGGATTTCGGGGGTATAAAGGTCAACGTTGAGGACCTGAGCTCTGTGAAGGTGTATAAGATGCTGGCGACGTGGGCCAAGTCACACAAGGGCGATTGAGTGCAGTCGACCAACAGGCTGGATTTCGCATACAGATACCCGTTCTCCGAGGAGGCGAAGGAGCTCGTCGCCGCGTCCGGGGCCCCAGCGGACAGTATACCCTACCTGAAGCTCGCCAAGGCGCGCATAGAGGAGGGCATAGCATCAGGTTCGATAGCCTACAAGGGCATCCTGTATGGACAGAGGGAGAGCGTGATGGGTTATGTGTATGCGCGCCTAATGGCATCCGCGTTGCCGCAGGGCATGCTCAACAGGTATGTGCTCTCGGAGGCGCGCCGCTCCTGCTCCGCCATGTCATCGGACAGCGACGCGAGCGTGGCGAGGCTGCTCACAGAGCTCGGGATAAAGGTGAGCCGCGATTCAGATGCCTTCTCGCTCGACGCCATCCAGTTTCTGATGAACAGCCCAGAGAGCGACACCTATGCGCTCGTCAACCAGCGGCTCAAGGGAGGTGCGGTCAGGCTGGAGCTCGGGGAGCTTGCCGGCATGATGGTGAAGCCCATAGCCGAGAGGATAATGCGTGGGCTTCCGATACCGCGCAAGGACATACCGAAAATAGTGCTAGAGTATTCTAAGGAGGTGAAGCTGCCGAAGGAGGAGCTGCGGATGGTGCAGTCACTGAAGTCAATCAGGTGGATCGATCGTCTGCTCCTCAACCCAATACCTGACGTGAGGCAGCGCGTCGTCGGCCTGGTGCTCGCCCCCTACCTTGTGAACGTCAGGGGGCTGGATATAGACTCGGCGTACAAGGTGATATCGAGCTACATAGACAAATGCAAGGCGATAGACCCAAGCACTAGGATAACCGATGCGCAGATCAGGTATCAGTGTAGCTATGCCAAGAGCAAAGGCATGCGCCCCCTTTCGCTGAAGAAGGCGGAGGAGCTGCTAAGCCCCGTTATAAACATGGAGGCCCTAGAAGGCGGCTGACCATGCAAAATGCTGAGGTAATTCTATGGAAAGGCGAATGTTGTGCCACATATGTGGCAGGATTGCGTCGCACACGTGCAAACTCTGCGGCAGGCATGTCTGCTCGTCGCACTACGACGCAGAACATGGAATTTGCACTAGCTGCAAGCATGGCAAGCAATATTAACTGTTGTAGAGAGGTCAGATGCGATTCTGTGGTGGCAAGAACTAACCTGGTGGTGCTCGTTGACGAGAACGACAACAAGATCGGGCTCGAGGAGAAGCTGAGTGCTCATAGCAACGGCGGCAAGCTCCACAGAGCGTTCTCAGTATTCGTTTTCAACTCAAAGAACGAGCTGATGATGCAAAGGAGGGCGCTCACCAAGTATCATGCGGCCGGGCAGTGGGCCAACACGTGCTGCTCGCACCCCTTCGACGGGGAATCCGTGTTGGAAGCAGGCCACCGCAGGCTTAAGGAGGAGATGGGGTTCGACTGTAAACTTGAGGAGATATTCAGCTTCACTTACCATGCAGACGTGGGCAATGGCCTGCGCGAGAACGAGTTCGACCACGTGCTGTTTGGAAGGTACGATGCCGCTCCACGCCCAAACCCCGACGAAGTGTGCGAGTGGAAGCCTGTCTCGCTGCCGGCGCTTTCAGAAGACATAAGAGGGCACCCAAACAGGTATGTCCCATGGCTTGTAATAATCATGCCGAAAATCCTCGACTGGGCGGATGGCAACCTTTGAAGATCATACTCTCCTGATTTGTGGCGCAGCATGCATAACAAGCACTTTGCCGTCATGCCTGATGTGGTCTATATTGTGCCGCTGGTCATCCCTTCCAAGCTCCTTCGGAGTGAACAGTATCACAGCGGCTATTATCACAGTCTCAGCAATTCCCCGTATGCACTTCTCCCTATCCATATACAAGTATTCTAGAAAGGAATAAAAATGTTAGAGTGCTAATATACTTGTCAAACGGTAACAGGAGCGGGGAAACGCCCGAACCCTTTCCGAACTCGGAAGCTAAGCCCGCTCACGACGTGTGTGTACTGCTTAACGGCGGGAAAGCACGTTGCTGTTTGGCATTTCTGTTTTTTTCCGGTAATCAGATGATAGTCGACGATGTCAGGATATCAGCTTCCGGCGGTGTCTACTACCCAAGGGAGGATTCACACCTACTCGCCAGCGCAGTGGAAAAATACGCCTTCGGAAAGGTACTCGATCTCGGAACGGGGAGCGGTTTGCAAGGGATCGTCGCAGCGAAGAAGGGGTGTGAGGCGACATTCGCCGACATATCCAAGGATGCGCTTGTGCAGGCGCGCGCCAACGCCATCATGAACGGCGTAACAGGCAGGTTCGTGGAATCCGACCTGTTTGACAACATAGATCCGAGGTTTAACACAATAATCTTCAACCCCCCATACCTTCATTCCGCTCCTATTTCGAGCGGTGTACGCGACCGCGCGCTTGATGGTGGGATAAACGGCAGGGAGATAATAAACAGCTTCCTATCAGGGTTCAGGGACTACGTTGAGCAGGATCACATAGTGCTGCTATTGGAAAGCTCGTTGAATAATTACCAGCAAGACATTAAGAGTTTGGGCGCGAATATTGCAGGGACGGAGCGGCTCTTCTTCGAAGAGCTCGTCGTGCTGGCATTCAGGTGAGCAACGTGGAATATGATATCATTGGAATAGAGAAGGACGATGAGACGCAGCTCATACTCGGCCACGCCGGCTTTATAAAAGCGGCAGAGGATCTCTATGAGGCGATGACAGGCTCTGCACCTAGAATCAAGTTTGGCATTGCGTTCGCCGAAGCGAGCGGAAAAAGGCTGATACGCACCGAAGGAAACGACGACTCCTTGGAAAAGCAGGCAGCAAAGAACCTGCTATCGATACGTGCAGGCCACACATTCCTTGTTTTGTTCAAGGGTGCGTTCCCGATAAACGTGGTTAGGCATGTGTCCAGCGTCAGCGAGGTGGCGTGCATCTACTGCGCCACTGCGAATCCTGTAAATGTGCTGATTGCCAGGGAGAAGGACAGCAGCGCTATACTTGGTATTATCGATGGCCAAGACTCTATTAGCATAGAGTCCGAGGATGACAGGAGGGAAAGGCGCGAGCTCGTGCGCAAGATGGGGTACAAGAAGTAGGTAGTCTGCATGGAATACATCAGGTTCGGTGGCGGGAAGGACAAGGTAAGCATCATCGGCGTAGGCACTTGGAAGATGGGTAAGGATCAGGCAACAGAAACCAAGGCGATAAGGCATGCCATTGACCTCGGGATAAACCTGATCGACACGGCAGAGATGTATGGGACAGAGCAGCTCGTCGGTAGCGCAATCAAGGGATATGAAAGGGAAGACCTATTCATATCGACCAAGGTTTCACCGCACCACTTCCACCGTGAAGACGTTGCAAGTGCGTGCAAGAGGAGTCTATCAAAACTGGGTCTCAGGTATGTTGATCTCTACTATCTGCACTGGCCGAGCAAGCGCATCCCGATAGTCGAGACGATGAAGGCAATGGAACACCTGATGGATGAAGGTTTGATAAGGCACATCGGCATAAGCAACTACGATGTGGATGAGGCAAGGGAAGCGCAGGCGGCCCTCGACCACTCGAGGATAGAAGCCGCGCAGGACGAGTACAGCGTAGTCGTTAGGGGGATAGAGGGCGGCATGCTCGACTATTGCAGGCAGAACAAGATGGAGATGCTCGCGTACAGCCCTGTGGCCAGAGGCACACTGCTCGAGAAGAAGTACGTGCCGCTGCTCGAGAAACTCTCGGACATAGGCGACGACTACGGCAAGACGCCGGTGCAGGTGGCGCTCAACTGGCTGATGTGCAAGGGCACGATACCAATACCGAAGGCAGCAAGCGTGGATCACGTGGTCGAGGATGCGGATGCGGCTGCCTTCTGGCTTTCGAAGAGGCATGTGGGCGAGATAGACTTGGTATCCGAGGGATACCAGAAGCGACCGTTGGGAGGGGCCGCACGTGGTCTGCTGAAGCGCACGTCCATCTGGGCAAGGGCGATGACAAAAACAAACGAAAGGGCAGCGGCAAAGCAGTAAAAATCGACTCAACATGTTTTATATGTTCTTTGCGAGAGAGGACAGCGTGATGCATTGAGGGAGCCATCTGTCGCCATCGTAATACCGAACCACAACTCAGCCACCATCATCTACAAGGGCAGGCCGATACTGCGGTCATGCATAGAGTCCCTCGGGAAGACCGCATACAAGAATTACAAGATAATAATAGCAGATAACAACTCCACGGACAACAGCAGGGAGATGGTGCGCTCGTTCAGGCATGCCAACCTTGCGATAAAGAAGACCAAGGAGCGCTTCGGCGGCATAGCGAGGACGAACAATTTCGGGATAAGGTATGCGCTCAGGAAGTACAGGCCTGACTACATCCTGATGTACAACACGGACATGCTCGTGGAGGACAGACAATGGCTATCGAAGCTCGTCGACACCGCCGAATCGGACAGGAGGATAGGTATGGTGGGATGCAAGCTGCTCTTCCCGAACGGCAGGATACAGCATGCAGGCGTGAAGATAGGGATAGACCCACATAACCGCGGATGGGGCGAGATGGACCACGGCCAGTACGATACAGTTGAGGATGTCGAGGGAATAACTGGAGCATTGGCGTTGATACGCAATGACGTGTTCAAGAAGGTCGGCTTCTTCGACGAGAACTTCTACAACGGCATGGACGATGCCGATTTCTGCATAAGGGTGCACAAGAACGGCTTCAGGATAGTGTACGACGGGAAGGTGAGCATAATCCACTTCGAGGGGTTTGCCTCGACCAATTCGCCGAACCCGAAGATGCGCGACGATACGTTCTACGGCTACCAGGTCAGCTATGCATACTTTGCGTACAAGGATTTCGGCCCAATGAAGAGATGCGCAGTGATGCTGGAGCAACTGTCACGCTGCTTCTTTGAATGGAAGGGAAGCAGCGCTTCAAGAAGCGTATTCAACGTCAAGCTCCGCGACAGGAAGCTCTGGAGGTTGAAGGTTTCCCTGAAGGCGATAGCGCATTCGCATACAGCCTACAAACAGCACCCAAACACCGGACAATAATTGTTGTGTTGAATGAATCCTAATCCTTGATGACGTAGGCTATTTATTGGCACCCGTCATTTAGGACCTGGGTAGTTTGAAGGGTCCAAGAAACCTGGCCGCGCTTCAGGGCGGAGATGAATATCAGGAACATTCCCCCTAGTTCGTAGGGGGTTGAAGGAAATAGGTATCTCTTTTTCTGTCGAAATTCTCTTGGCGGCAGAGTGACCGCGACCTACGCGGTCGGATTTTCTGCCACCGAAGTGTCAATATGGATAGCATAGAGTATCGACAAAATATAAAGGGTTCGGTCGAACCCCACAAAT
>JACWAL010000006.1 GCA_014874295.1 Microcaldota archaeon | reverse complement strand
CTCCTATACTTCGGACACCAGACGAAATGATAGCCCATAAAATGAACACTTGTTTCAGAAGCACTATATCCTTTTGGCATAACTAATATATGAGCATACTCTTATATATACCTATTGGCATAATACTTTCTATGACAGCGGTTCGCTCTCATCCCACCCCTAAAGGGAACTCTCTAAAGAGGGCGTGGGATTTCCCGCTCACGTTGTTAAAAGTTATATCCATACTCTTTAGATCTCTGTAAATTTCTTTTACTGCAATGGGGGCCACAGGCGGGCAAGAAATGCCATGCCTATAATGGACGTGCGCTCGACGTGGGGCAACACGATTCGCCGTGGCGATGACGATTCCGAAAACGAGACCGACTGAAGAGGAGCAGGCGTTAGGCAGGCGCCGTGGCCTTCGCGATCCTCTTCTTGACGTGCTTCAGCGCCGAGAAGCTGTCCCTGTCTATCTCGTCGAGCCGCATCGTTATGTATCGCGAGCGCCTGTTCAGCTCGGGCATCAGCTTGTATTCAAGTGCGTTGACCCTCCTCTTCGCCTTCTCTATCTCAAGGACGAGCCTCTTCAGCCCTAGCTCTCTCTGCGCCACGTCTGCAACGGAATCGAGCACCTTCGTGAACGCGCCGTTGATGTCATCGACAGCTATGCTCGTCGACATGAGGCTATAGCTTGCCTTGCCTATCTGCGCGGCCTTGATGACTTCTGGTACCTGGACGCCCATCACTCCCTTCAGCGTTATACCGATGCGCTCCGCTTCCGGAACGTGCAGCGCGATGGATTCCAGTTCGAAGTCCCCAACGTATGCGGATGCGACCGTCACTGACCTGTACGCGCCCTGCACCAGCCTGTTGAGCTCGTCCCTGCTGCCTTTGGACTGCCTCAGCAGCTTCAGGAACTCTATCACGAGCACCTCTCGCTTCCTCTTGAGGACGCTGTGGCCCTTCTTGGCCATCGCTATCCTGCGCTTCGTGGCTATGAGGTTCATCCTTGTCGGGTTTATCATCTCTTCTCGCCATTATGCCCTAACTTGCCGTAGTACTTCTTTACGTACTCCTCCTTTATCCTCGTCAGCTCGCTTTCCGGAAGCTCCGACAGAAGGTCCCATCCTATCGAAAGCGTCTGCTCTATGTCCCTGCTCTCGTACGGCCCCTGCATGACGAACCTGCCCTCGAATTCGTTGCCGAAATTGAGGTAGCGCCTGTCGCTCTCGCTGAGCGCTTCCACTCCGACTATCGAGCTTAGTGCCTTCGCGTCCTGCGCCCTTGCGTAAGCTCCGTAAAGCTGGTCTGCCACCCCCCTGTGGTCCTCCCTTGTCTTGCCCTTGCCTATGCCGCTGTTCATCAGCCTCGAAAGCGATCCCAACGGGTTTACCGGCGGATAGATACCCTTGTTAAAGAGCTCCCTGCTCAGGAACATCTGCCCCTCGGTTATGTAACCGGTCAAGTCAGGTATCGGGTGCGTGACGTCGTCGCTCGGCATGGTTACGACGTTCAGCTGCGTTATGCTCCCCTTCTTGCCCTTCAGTATGCCTGCGCGCTCGTATATGCCTGCAAAGTCCGTGTACATGTATCCCGGATAACCCCTTCTTCCTGGAACTTCCTCCCTCGCGCTCGACAGCTCCCTGAGCGCCTCGGCATAGTTGGTCATATCGTTGAGTATCACCAGCACGTGCATGCCCCTGTCATAAGCGAGGTGTTCGGCAGTGGTGAGCGCAAGCCTCGGGGTTATGATCCTCTCTATGCTAGGGTCGTCCGCCAGGTTTATGAATGATACGGTCCTCTTCATTGCACCAGTCTTCCTGAACTCACCTATGAAGTATCCTGCATCATCGTAGGTTATGCCTATGCCCGCGAACACGACCGCGAAGTTCTCGTTGCTGCCCTTCACCCTAGCCTGTCTGGTTATCTGGGCGGTCAGCTCGTTGTGAGGCAGTCCCGAGCCCGAGAAGAGCGGCAGTTTCTGCCCCCTCACGAGCGTGTTCAGCCCGTCAATCGTTGATATACCCGTCTCTATGAAGTCGCTCGGCATCGCCCTCGACGCCGGGTTTATTGGTTCCCCATTTATGTCGCGCTTCTCGCCCCTGAGCATCATGCCAGAGCCGTCCTTCGGCCTGCCCTGCCCGTCGAACACCCTGCCGAGCATGTCCTCACTCGCCCTCACGGTGAAGGTCTCGCCGAGAAAGCTGACGGAAGTGTTCTTCACGTCTATGCCGTTTGTGGGGCCGAAGACCTGCACGACCGCATGCTGGTCGCTCGTCTCAAGCACCTGTCCGAGCCTCTCTTCGCCGCTACCGAGTCTTATCCTCACTATCTCGTTGTACGCGGCGCTCTTTACCTTGCCAACCACAACCAGCGGTCCGGCGACGCTTTCTATCGTGTTGTACTTTATGTCGAGTTTCATGCTAATCCCTCATTTATTCCTCTTCGCCTCCTCCTTTGCCGTGTCCGCGCCAGCATCGATCTCCTTCAGGAGCGCAGCGAACTCGGAATCGGTGAGGTTGATTATCTTCTTCGCAGCGGACTCTATCTCGCCGTCTCTAACGGCCTTCATCCTTGATATCTCGGTCCTGGACTTCGTGCTTATTATGGAAGAGACGTTCGCGCCTCTCTTGACGGCATCGTTAGCTAGCTTTGCGAAGTGCAACATCGTGCGCAGCATCGCGTCCTGCTTCTTCAGGCTCGAGTATGCGTCGATGTCGTCGAACGCGCTCTGCCTCAGGTAATCTTCGCGGAGCATCCTGCCTATCTCCAGGAGCATCTTCTCCGAGTCCGGCAGCGCGTCCTCACCGACGAGCTGCACGATGTCCTTCAGCTCTGCCTCGCGCTGCAGCAGCTTCATGGCCTCCTTCCTGCCGTCGGTGAACTCTTTGCCGACGTTCTTCTCGTACCAGTACTCGAGTGCATTCGTGTAGAGAGAGTAGCTGCTCAGCCAGTTTATTGCGGGAAAGTGCCTTGACCCCGCAAGCGAGGCATCGAGCGACCAGAAGGTCTTCACCACCCTAAGCGTTCCCTGCGAGACGGGCTCAGATATATCCCCTCCAGGGGGGGAGACCGCACCTATGATCGTTACTGATCCGACGGTGCCGTTGAGGTTCTCGACCTTGCCGCTGCGCTCATAGTATTCTGCGAGCCTTTTCGGCAGGTAGGCAGGGTATCCTTCTTCTCCCGGCATTTCCTCCAGCCTGGCCGATATCTCCCTCATCGCCTCGGCCCACCTCGATGTCGAATCAGCCATGATTGCGACATCATAGCCCATATCCCTGTAGTATTCGGCGATCGTTATGCCTGTGTAGATGCTCGCTTCCCTCGCCGCGACGGGCATGTTGCTTGTGTTCGCGACCAGTACGGTTCTTTCCATGAGCGGGCGTCCTGTCTTCGGGTCCTTCAGCTCAGGGAATTCGGTCAGCACGTCAGTCATCTCGTTTCCACGCTCACCACATCCTATGTATACGACTATGTCACTGTCAGCGTACTTCGCCATTGCCTGCTGCAATACAGTCTTGCCGGCCCCGAATGGTCCTGGTATCGAAGCTGTACCGCCCTTCGCTATAGGGAAGAGCGTGTCTATTATCCTCTGCCCAGTTATCAGAGGCTCATCCGCCCTGAACTTCCTCCTGACGCGCATAGCCTTTCTGACTGACCTTTGCTGCGCGAGCGTCACCTTGTGCGCCTTGCTGCCATCGTGCACCTCAGCGATTACCTCATCGACAGTGAACTCGCCCGATTCCAGTCTGCCTATCTTCCCGCTTACGCCGTGCGGCACCATTATCTGGTGCTTTATGAAATCGGTCTCCTGCACGTGCCCGAGGATATCGCCCTCACCCACCGTGCTGCCGCTCTTGACATCCTTATTGTGCACAAACTTCCACTTCTTCGACTTGCTAAGCGGCTCGGCGGCCATGCCCCTTCCAATGAACGCGCCGCTCTGCCTCTCGAGCAACTTGAGTGGGCGCTGTATGCCGTCGTATATGTTGCCGAGCAGGCCTGGGCCGAGCTTGACAGAAAGCGGGAGCCCCGTTGATTCGACTGGCTCTCCCGGCTTCAGTCCTGTCGTGTCCTCGTAGACCTGTATGACCGCGCTCTCTCCCTTCAGCTGTATTATCTCCCCTATCAGGCTCGACTTGCCAACCTTGACTACATCGTACATGTTGCTTCCGAGCATGTCCTTCGCGACCACCAGCGGCCCCGAAACCTTTTCGATGATTCCCATGTGATAACCTTCTTCAAATCAAGCGTTCTTGCTGATGTCTATCCCTATCGCCCTCATTATCAGCCTCCTGAGGGTGTCTGGCTGCCCCTCCTCTTTGTAGTCGGGTACCTCCACCACCATCGGCAGTGAGCTGTTCTCTATGCGCTCCGACAGCTTCCTGTCGCGCACCGACTTCAGCACCTTCGAAGTGGTTATTATGAGGCCTATGTCGTCGCGCTGCATGAGCTCGCGCATCCTCGTCTCCACGCCCACCTCGCCGTACGCCTCCGCGACCCCCGCGAGTTTGAAGCCGAGCGCAAGCTGCGTGTTCCCTACCACCGCTATCTTGTACTTCCTCACAGACTCCATACCACCAGCCTCGATATCTCCTCTTGCGTAAGACCGTACTCCTTGCCCTTGATGAGCGACCTCAGCGCGAACATCTCCATCTGCTTCAGGTAGAGGTAGTCGACCAGCGCTCCGATGGACAGCAGGCTCAGCCTGAGCAGCCTGCGGCTCGTCTTGAATATCTGGTTCCTCATGCTTATCTCGAACGCGATCATGTCGCCGTGCTGCCTGTAGAGCTCTATCGCCCTGCCGAGGTCGAACTGTTGCAGCTTCGCCGCGAACGACGCCACGTCGTTTGAGGCGCTGTACGCCTCGGACAGCGCGCCCATCGGCGTGTTGCCGTTGCCGACGAGCTTTCTCGACGCCTCGGAGAACCTCAGCCCGGAGCGCTTCGCGCGCAGCAGCGTTATTATGTTCCTCATGTCTATGTCCATCCTCACTATGCTGGCCGCGGCGTCATGCCTCGCATCAAGCTCCTCGGCGATCTTGGCGCGCTCCATGTAGTGCGCAAGGTCCATCGCCTCCAGCGCGTCGAGCACGTTTCCTGTTTTCTTGTACGCGGTCAGCGCGCTTGTGAGCGCCTGCCTGTAGTGGGTGTTGTGCGCGAGCCTGGAGAGCGCGCCCTCGATGCTGCCCTCAGCCATAGCCTGCTGCAGTGCCAGAGGCGGGAATTCCCCGGCCGCTATTACATACCTTGATATCGCGTCGTAATGCTGCTTCCTGTCCAGTGCCTCGAGCACCCTCTTGACGTTGTTGAGGTCCCACCGCGATATCATCTCCCTGATTATGCGCCTGTCGCCCTTCGGCGTTATCCTCGCGAGCACGTTAACCCTCTCCGCAAGGTTCTCGCTCAGCGCGAAGTCGAGCATCGCGGGGCTTATCTCCATGCCCCCGAACTTGGTTATCGCAGGCCCGTAGTCTGTCTGGAAGAGGATGGCGAGCGCCGCGCCTATGTCCTTCGCCTCGGCTATGCCCCTCATCGTGGCCACGTCTATGAGCTTCGATTCCATGGCCTTCGCCCTGGTATTTGAATAACCGTACCTGACAGCTCTTCTGTAGAGACCCAGCGAATCACCCGAAAAGCGCTGCCGCGAGCTCCCTCTTTATCGCGTCTGCGTTCGCCTCTGCCAATCCTTCTACGGTGGCGTCGGCTGTTATCTTCCCGTCAAGGGACGAAACGGATACTCCCTTGATGTTCGCGTGCTCCACCTTCGCGACTGACTTGCCTACGAGGTCATCGTTCTTGCCGTTTATCTTCACTACTGCCTGCCCCATATGCGCTGTGCGCAAGAACTCCGCTATCGCGGATTTTATTATGTCGCGCTCGCGCTGTTCGAGCTTGGCCTTCACGGCCTCGACGACCTCGCCGAGCTGGCCTTCCACGGCCTCCTCCCTTGCAGCTGCCAGCATGCTTTCTATCTCGTCCTCGAGCTCGACGTGCGCGTCCTTCTTCTTGAAGCCAGCCTCTTCCATCGCGGATTCGTGCGCCTTCCTCTTCATCGCGGCCGCCATCTCCCTAGCCTCATCGATTGCCCTCGCGGCCTGCGCCTCCGCCTCCTTTTCGATCCCGGCTGCCTCTGCCCTCGCGCCGTGCTCTATGCGCCTCCGCAGCTCGTCCAGAGCCATGCGTTCACCCTCATCAGATGAAGCCGGCGCCGAGCAGTATCAGTATCGCGATGACGAATCCGAATATCACCATCGTTTCCGGGAGCACGAGGAACAGAAGCACCCTTCCCATCTCCTCCGGCTTCTCTGCCAGCAGGCCCATGCCTGCACCTCCTATCGCGGCCTGCGCCATCGCTGTTGCGACGGCGGCGCCCACTATTGCGATCCCTGCGGCGAGCGCCGCCATCGCGGACGATATATCTATAGCCATGTTTTCACCAATTCATTCTTCAGTATAAACCCTCTTCGAGCCGAACGGCTTGAACCTCACGCCCCCTCCCGCATAGAACTTCGTGAAGAACTCTATGAAGTTGAGACGCGCCCCTTGCACCGCTCCTTCGAACATCGAGACTATCATGTTCAGGAAGTGCAGCACCAGGAAGAATATTAGCGTGATAGAGAACACTGCAATCCCGACTATGCCGTTGCCCAGCGTGGGCGTGAGCGCCTTGTCTATTATCATCGCGAGCACCACACTCGCGAGGCCGAATCCCATGATCCTTGCATAGCTCAGCGGGTGCGATATCAGATTGGTCACCTCACCGGCCTCCTCGCCGCTCAGTGCGACTACCGCGACGAGCGACCCTATGGCGATTATGCCGGAGGCGAGCGTCGTTGTCGGGTCGAAGAGGTGGAACAGCCCGCCCGCTATCGCGACCGAGCCGGCCACTACAAGGAAGATGGAGAAGAGCCGGCCGAACGCGACCTTCCTGTGCTCCTTGTATTTGTTGGCAAACCCGAACGCCAGCCCGGTCACCACCTGTGCTATGCCGAACATTATCGACGCCGCGAGTATTATCGGCAGGCTCTTGAACCAGTCGAACCCCACGAAGCTCGTGAAGTACTGGTTGAGCTGCAGCCCGAACCACTGGTTGGAGAGGAAGCCGAAGAATATTGCAGAGACCGCGCTCAGCTGCCATATCTTCGAGACGTTGTAGACGAGCCCTTCAGGGCTCGTTATCTTCGTCAGGTACCATGCGAAGAAGAAAGACATCACACCGTACCCTATGTCGCTTATCATGAACCCATAGAATATCGGGAAAGACACCATGAACGGCAGCGCGGGGTCGAGCTCATCGCTCCTCGGAACGGAGATGAAGTTTATCAAGTAGTCGAACGGCTGCAGCATCTTCGGCCTGTTCATGAAGGTCGGGGCCAGCTCACCATCCTTCACTTCCTCTATGTAGTGGCGGTCGCCACACGCCTTCGAGACCGCGTGCTCGAGGCCCTTGCTTTCCTTCTTCGGTATCCAACCCTCTATAATTATGGTGCGGTCGGTTCTCTTGAACGTCTCGCTGACCTTCGCCTTCATCAGCTCTATGTCAAGCATCTCGTTGAGTGCCTGGAGTCTTCCGTGCTGTGCGGCGCTCAAGGAGGCGAGCTCCCTGCCTATCTCCGCTATTCTCCCATGTGCCATCTTCTTCTCGCCGCGCATTTTCCTGAGCGCAGCGGAAGGCTTGCCGTGTATGCGGTTCGCCACGATATCCACCTCCCGGAGCCCGTGCCGTCTCGCCAGCGAATCTGCATCGTGCCCACTCTCATATGCGAGTAGCAGGCTGTGCTGGCCTTTCTCCCCGGATGCAATCAGTTCTATCGGCAGCCTCTTTGACGCTATCTCCCCCCTTAGCGCCGCCATCGCCTTGGCGTCCGGGGAGACGTACGCCTTGAACGAAAGGGCTTCGCTCGTGAGTGCGTCGAAATCGACATCGATCCCGGAAAGCTCCAGGATTGCGGACTCTGATTGACTAAGCTGCGCTATGGACCTGTTGAGCTCTTTTTTTTCCTTGTCCAGCGCATATGCCCTGTCTATCGCATCCATCCTGATTATCGCGGGTACGAGCTCATCGGAATACATATGCTTCTCAGCCCGCGCCTCCTTTTCCTTCTTGTCCGGCTTTCCGAGGACTATGAGCGCCCCCGTGAGCTTAACCTTCGCCTCTGTTAGCGCCGTGAATCGCTCCGCTGGAACGTCGTCAGACAGGTCGAGCCTGCTCTTCCTGAGGTCGAGTATGCCGATGTTGTGCAGCACTGATATGAGCTGCCGCTTGTCGCTCTCGAGGCAGACTATCCTGACCTTCTCCATCGGTTCGCTCCTGAGCATCGATGCACCTATTCTGCTATGTTCCTGGCGACCCGCTCAGCAAGCTTCTCGACCCCGCGCCTGCCCAGCTTTGTCTTCTTGATGCTGTCGGCCTTCTTGAGCACCTCCGCCAGCCTCATCTTCCTGAGCTCAGATATCTCCATCTCTGCCTTCTTGAGCGTGGCCTCGCCATCCTTTGCGGCCTTGATTTCCGCCTCCTCGATTATCTTGCGCGCCGCCATCTCGGAATCGGCGAGCTTCGCGTCTCGACGCTTCTTTGCTTCCTCAAGAATCAGCCTTGCCTGCTGTTCGGCCTCCTGGACTCCCTTTATCGAATCAATATTGTCCGCTGGCAATGGAATGCACCCACTTTCCGCGATGCACGGGTACCACGCGGACAAATGGCCACGCGCCCCTGCGACGCGCGGTTCAAAATTTCTGATACCTTTATAACGTATAGATTTATAAGGATTCGCGGGCACTGCAAGCATGCTGCGAATTATCTCACGGATCTCCCATTGTATTTTTATAGGTTCACGTGCAATAATAATAATTACCTACTTTCACGTGATACTATGGCAAGGTTGAGGCCGGCCAGGACCTGCAGGACCCCAAATTCGCAGGCGTGGTCCAGGTATTCCCTGAAGAACCAGAAGAAGAACTACGTGCGCGCCCTCCCGAGAAGGAGCATACTGATATTCGACATGGGCGCGAAGAGCGACGCATATGACATGGAGGCGACGCTGACCACGCGCGACAAGATACAGATACGCTCTAATTCGCTCGAGTCCGCAAGGCAGGCCGCTAACAGGTACCTCGAGGTAACGATACCTGGGCAGTATTTCTTCAAGGTACTGGTCTACCCCCACAACGTCATAAGGGAGCACAAGATGGCCACGGGTGCTGGAGCGGACCGTCTCTCGAGGGGAATGAGCCAGTCCTTCGGCCGCCCGACTTCAGTAGCGGCACGCGTCAACGCGCGCCAGCCGATATTCACGATAAACACGTTCTCGAAGAACAAGGACGTGGTCAGGGAGGCCTACAGGAGGGCCGCGACCAAGCTGTCGGGGCTCTACAAAGTCAGCCTGAAATATCCGGGCGCCGCGAACGCGGAGTGAGCGCCCTCTACCGGGGGTCGGATGGACGTCGATGCGTATTTCAAGGAGCTTACGGACTATTTCTCGAAAGCGTACCACGTCGCATCGAAAGCAAGGGGCAGGGGTTATGACCCCGAGACGTTCGTGGAAATAAAGCCCGCGCCCGACTTTGCGTCAAGGGTTGAGGGAATTATAGGCATCGATGGGCTCGCGGCGATGATAAGGTTGAAGGCGATAAAGTCTAGACAAGAGCTCGCGTTTGCCATGGTGGGCGAGATCTGCACCAACCCGCGCTTCGAGTCGGTCATAGAGAAGCGGCTGACGCTCGCTGTCAGGGTGGGGCTTGCCGTGCTGACCGAAGGGGTTCTCGTCGCGCCAACAGAGGGCTTCCAGGGGGTCAAGCTGCACAAGAACCCGGACGGCTCCACGTACGTCGCGCTCATATACGCCGGGCCGATACGCGGCGCTGGGGGCACGAGCGCCGCGCTCTCGGTCGCGCTGGCTGACTATGGCAGGAGAATCCTCGGCATCAGTGATTACAAGGCGCAGAAGAGCGAGATCGAACGCTGCGTCGAGGAGATAATGCTCTACCACACGAGGGCCGCGAGGCTGCAGTACCTGCCAAAGGAGGACGACCTGCGCGTCATACTGGAGAACTGCCCCGTCTGCATAGACGGCCTGCCAACGGAGCAGATAGAGGTCAGCGTCCACAGGAACATCGTCAGGCTCGACGCCAGCGGCGCGCAGGAGACCATGACGAACAGGGTGAGGGGCGGCATGCCCCTCGTGGTCTGCGAGGGCATAGCGCAGAAGGCGAAGAGCGTCCTCAAGCACACGAAGACCGTGGGGCTTGACTGGCTCTGGCTCAACAACATAATAAAGGCTGACAAGCTCGACAAGTCCGCTCAGAAAGCCGGCAAGGACGTGTCGGTGTTCCTGCAGGAGCTCGTCGCGGGGCGGCCCGTTCTCGCGTATCCAAACTTCCCGGGCGCATTCAGGCTGAGGTACGGAAGGTCGAGGCTGACGGGCATAGCCGCGAAGGGATTCTCCCCGGCGACGATGATAGTGCTCGATAACTTCATAGCGTGCGGCACGCAGCTCAAGGTCGAGAAGCCCGGCAAGGGCTGCATCGCCATGCCGGTAGACAGCATTGAGGGGCCGTTCGTGAAGCTCGATGACGGGACAGCGATGCGCATAAACACCGCTGAAGAGGCAAGGAAGTACAGTGACAGAATAAGGAAGATACTCGCGGTCGGTGATATACTGGTCACATTCGGCGACTTCAAGAAGACGAACACCCCGCTCGCCCCATCGAGTTACGTCGAGGAATACTGGTACGAGCAGCTCAGGACCGCGGGGTACGGCGGCGAGATGCCTGCGCTGTTGGGCTTCACAGAGGCGCTGTCGTACAGCAGGGACTTCAACGTTCCAATGCACCCGCGTTACATCTACGACTACAACGAGCTGTCCAACCAGGAGCTGAAGGAGCTCGCCTCGTCGATCGCAAAGCTCGGGATAAGCGGAGACTTGTCGTCGGTCGAGGAGCTACGATTCACCGAAAGGAAGGACGCGATCGCATCGATGTTCGAAAGGTTGTGCATACCGCACCTAGAACGTGACGATTCCGTCACAGTTGAGGGAGACGAGGCACGCAGCCTTGTCGCGACGCTCGGGTTCATCAAGGGCGGCAAGATAGACATCGATGAGCGCATGCTCACCGCGTTCGACGCTGCTGCCAAGCCAACCGACATACTCAGCGGCATGGCGGGCTTCACGGTCATGCAGCGCTCGACGAGGATAGGTGCGAGGATAGGGAGGCCGGAAAAGGCTAGGGAGCGGCAGATGCGCCCCCCGCCGAACGTGCTGTTCCCGGTTGGGGAGTACGGTGGCAAGGAGCGCAGCCTCACGAAGGCCTACGCCGCAGACAAGAAGCGCTTCGGCGGTCCTCGCATGGAAGTGGACCTAGCGCGGTACCGGTGCAGTGTCGGGAACGAGCTCCTCGCGTCGCAGTACTGTGCGAGGCATGGCGCGAGGGCGCGCGTCGAGCGGGTGTGCCCGAAGTGCGGCGGCGTCACGCTGTCCGAAACGTGTGAGAAGTGTTCATCCCCTACCGTGCAGCACGGCCAGGCGACCGTAGATCTGGCGTCGATGGTCGAGGGCGCCGCGAAGCGCCTCGGCCTGGAGGGCCAGCTGCCCAAGTTGATAAAGGGCGTCAAGGGTATGATGAGCGACACGAAGGACGTCGAGCCCATCGAGAAGGGCATACTGAGGAGCAGGCACGGCATCCACATATTCAAGGATGGCACCGCAAGGTTCGACGCGACTGATGTTCCGATAACGCACTTCTACCCCTGCGAGATAGGGACGAGCGTCGAGAGGCTGAGGCAGCTTGGCTATACAAAGGACTACATGGGTAACGAGCTGACGAGCGACGAGCAGCTCGTGGAGATGCGCCACCAGGATGTGATATTGAACGTCAATGAAGGTGACTTCATACTTCGCATGGCGAGGTTCATCGACGCGCTGCTCGTGAGGTTCTACGGGCTTGAGAAATTCTACAACGCCGAAAAGATAGAGGACATAGTCGGCCACTGTGTGATAACGTTGGCTCCACACACCTCCTGCGCGGTGCTCAACAGGATAATAGGGTTCACCGGTGCCAACATAGGCCTCGCGCACCCGTACACGATAACCGCGAGGAGGAGGAACTGTGACGGGGACGAGGATACGACAATGCTTCTCCTCGATGCGCTCATAAACTTCTCACGACACTACCTCCCGACCACGATAGGGAGCACGATGGACACGCCGCTTATACTCTCGACCAACGTCAAGCCTGAAGAGGTGGACGACGAGGTGTGGGAGATGGATGTGGTGCAGTCGTATGGCAAGGAGTTCTACGACAAGACCATGCAAGGCGTGGCTCCAAGTGACGCGCAGGTCGAACGCGTCGGCTCCAGGCTGAACAGCAAGGAGATATACGACAACCTGCTCTTCACCCACAAGAGCGGCCCATCCGCGATAGCAGATTCGCCGAAGCAGTGCACGTATGTGAAGCTCAAGACGATGCACGAGAAGATCGAGGAGCAGTTCGCGCTGATGGACAGGCTCTACACTGTCGACAGGGCAGACACGGCGCGCCGTCTCATACTCAGCCACTTCATACCGGACCTGATAGGCAACCTCCACTCTTTCTCGAGGCAGACGTTCCGCTGCATACAGTGCAATGCGAAGTACACCCGCGTGCCTCTTTCCGGCAAGTGCAGGAGGTGCGGCGGCAAGCTCGTACTCACTATATCGAAAGGAGGCATAGAGAAGTACCTGACCACAGCCATCAACCTCGCGGACAGGTATGGGCTCGAGGTATACATAAAGCAGAGGCTGATGCTAGTCAAGGACGAGATATCTAACATATTCGGCGAGCAGCAGGGCCTCCCGACGAAGCAGTTCGACCTTACGAAGTTCATGTGATAGGGTGGTTACGTGAAAACAATCTTGGTGGATGCTGCATACACATTTATCATAGAGGAAAACGGTGCATTCGAGATTTTTGACGAAATGCGCAGCATACTCGATGCGTTCCCTAACAGAAAGATTCTCCTTACCGGGGCAAACGACGAGCAATGGAGGAAATACAAATTGGACAGAATGCCTTACGAAGTTTTTACGCTGAAACACAATCCCGAGAAGACAGACCCGATGTATTATGAGGCTATGCTCAAGCACTTTGGCCTTGCCAGAGACGAGGTCATATATTTTGAGCATGACTTGGATGCAGTAAAGAGCGCCAGATCCATCGGCATAAAGTGTTACCATTATGACAGTGGCAAAAGGGATTTGGGGGCATTAAAGAGATTCCTGTCTGAAAACCTTTGACAGGACACATGGTTTTATTGCAGGTTCACAAACTTCGCGAACTTTGTCGTTGTGAGAAACTTCCAAATTGTTTCTCTTTTTTCTGGTAGGGCCTCCATGTACTGTTTCACTTCCGCTGCCAAATCTGCAGCTTCGGGGTAGACGCGTTTGGCCTCTTCTCCACCTCTCTCAATCCCGCTATTTTGGATGCCGATCACATTCCCATATACGCCATGTGGCAGGAAGACTCTAAGCAGCGCTTCTTCGAAGGTGCCGGCACCCTTTTCCCCTCCGTAGCGTATAGATTTGTGATCATAAATAAGGGCATGCAATAGCTCATGCATTGCTATTCCAAATGCATCTGCATTATCCTCTTTTTCATAGTAGGTAAGCCCGAGTAGGACAGGCTCATTCATCAACATTATCTGACCTTTTACCCATTGGCTGCTGAACCCCTCGCATACTACGACATTGAGGATTTTTGGCAATTCAAACCCAAAAGTAGCCCTAAAGAAAGTCTCTATTTCATTAGCATAATTATTTAAAGACTTTATCAATCTATTTTTAAAATCCGAAACCTGCTGGCATTTACCATCACTTACGTCAAAAAGGTTTAGTGATTCTATCAATCCTGATTTTCCAAGCGCCGCAAGGCGTTTGTTGATGTTGCCGCCAGCCAATATTGCGCTTATAACCTCCATTTCGGCCTCCTTCGTGTTATTTGTTGCCGGACTCGGCTTCCTGAGTTCGTTGTATATATAGCAGCCAGTAGCGAACTTATCACCAAAAATCTGGGGGTATGCCGTCATGTATTCTGGCATGCCGCCGAACAAGTTCTTGATTATATAGAGCTTTCGTATATTGTCAGAGTCAATAAAATTAAGTTCCATTGATACACCAAATTATGATATCATATGCTTTTGCATTTTTGCTTTTGAACTTCTTCTCTGCGCAGGGTGCCTGATATGCACTGAGGTCCCGAAAGATTAAGGCGTAAGAAACGTTTCTGGGCATCAGACCATATCTCACTCCATGACTGTTTATAGATATTACCCAGCTTGGAAAATCTAAGATTAACACATGGAATAACATCTCCATTTGTAAGGATCCCTGCTTTTAGCAGACCTGCAGTACAGGCCTTGAAATTGTAGGTATTTAACAAAGGTTCGGTATCTATGCACGTAATTGATGGTTTAATCCCCAATACAGGAATTTCCCTATCACTTTTTTCAGCTACCAAACAACTAACTTCTTTATATAAATACTCCTTCTCAGCACGTCTGATGTTCAATGATGCATATGTTTCCTGGTCGATAGCCTGCGAAGGTTCCAAGACCTCCAGATTTATACTTACCAAACTCTCGTACTGTAAAAGATCATTCACACTGTGTTTTATATCTACATAATTCGCTTTTGTTACAACAATACCAACACTAAATGCTATTTTATTTTTTTCTAACAACTTTATACCGTCTAAAGTTGCTTTACCCATTCCTCTTGTAGCATCATTTATGTTTGGAGCGGTACTGTCTAATGATACCTGAAGACCAAGTCCTCTATCAACTAAATTCTTCAACCTACCTATCTGTTCTAGCGATTGTTTAGTTAAAAGGGTTCCATTAGTACTTAAACCAAGGCTTGTAAATGATTTAGACATGGCCGATTCCAAAATATTTAACAAGTCATCCCTCATGAACGGTTCTCCACCCAGAACCACAAGCTCAAACGGATCTGCCTCTGCCTTTGTCTTATCAAGTACAAACTCTATATTTTCCATGTTTTGTGGCTCTGTACCAATACCCTTGGCATAACAATACAAGCAATTTAGGTTGCAAGCGCTAGTAATTTCTACCTCTACCCTAAATGGGTAAGATGGCAAAATCATAAAACCGCATTAAACTTTTATTCTCAGCGCTTCGTAGATCTTTTGATGCATATCCCTAAGCTCTCCCAGTGGCACACCAAGTAATCCCTTCACTACAGTGATGTTTCTTTCGCTGCCATGCAGCACCATACCTGTAGTCATGTTCAATATGAACCCATCATCACGTATGCGTATTGCGTCTTTGAGCTTGTTATCTGATGTAAATTTCGGCATTGCGCGTTTGGAATTCTGCCCCCACATACAGTACACATCTTTCCAGTCCTCATACACATTGCTTAGCTTGGAGTTGTGTTTAGCCTTCAAAGCAAACTCAGAATCTGCTGTGTGCGAATATGGCACTATATCGATATCTTCCGAATCAAACACAGTAGTTTCTACTGCACTTCTCATAAGGTCTTTATAATGCGCCCTCCCTTTATTAGTTGTTACAACCACACAATCACCAGTTTATTTTACTATGAACAAATATTTACGACTTTCTTTGTTTTTGCAAAAGTTGGAATCTAACCAAACTAACCCAACAGTCCACTGTCTCGCTTCTGTTTATATAACCTTATAAACTTTTGCATCTTATTAGAAGCGTGAGTTTATGGGATTCGTCGATAGACTGAAGAAAGGATTCAGCCTGCTATTCAACCCTTCCAGGGATGCGAAGGGCAACTACAGCATAGGCAAATCGTTGAAGTTTTACTACAGCGTGGCGGTGCTTGCGGCGATATTTGCAGCGATAGTCTTCACGGCGGCGCACTTCGCAGGCGTGCCTGTGGCGAGCAATCCGTTCCTTAGCGGGGCATTCGGCGCAAGCGCGTCAATCTACATAGGATTGCTGTTCATAGCGCTTATGCTGTTCGTGCTCGTGCCGATCGGCATGTTCATAGACGCGGCGCTCTATCACCTCGTGGGCAAGTTCTTCCTGAACACGTTCAAGGGGGCGTATGAGAAGACGTTCGCGGCAGTTACTGCCGCAACAGCTCCGATAATGCTTCTCTTCTGGCTGCTCTATATACCAATAGTGGGCATGGCGTTTGCGGTGCTCATAGGCATCTGGGAGCTCGTGCTCGTCGTCATAGCGCTTTCGGTGCAGCACAGGACCACAAGGGTCAATGCGGTCGTGGTGATGCTCGTCACGCTCGTCGCATCGCTGCTGATAGCGTGGGCGTTCGCGGCCCTCGGCATGCTGGTCTTGTACAACAGCACACTGACAACCGGAGGCCTGCTCGGGCCAGGTATGATGGGCGCGGTTTGAAGTAATCGGTGCCTTGGATGCGCGCTGCCGACGCGGCCACGATATTCAGGATGCTGCTCGTCGCCGCCGTAGTTTACTTCATCGTCGTCAGATATAATGCCCTCATAACCGTCTCCCTGTTCGTAATCGCAACGCTCCTCGACGCAGTCGACGGTTACCTCGCGGCATGGCAGGCGAGCGGCTACTGGCTTGGTTTCCTCACGTACGCGAAGGCGTCCGTAGGAGGGGACAGGCTCGCGATGAGCAGGACATCTAAGTACAAGCGGATATCTGCGAAGCAGTCCAGCTTCGGTCCGCGTATGGACGTCGCTGGCGACAGGTTCGCCGAATACGCGATGTGGGTCACGTTCGCGGTGGTAAGCGTAGTGCCGCTCCTCATAGTGCTGGCCGTGATCTTCATACACTCGATCGCGGACGCACTCATGGGTGCCCGTGGCACCTCATCGCACATGAGGACGAAGTTCGCGAGGGCCGTGTATACGTCGAACGCGAGCAGGGCGCTGATAAACATCCTGAAGATAGTAACGTTCGGCTATCTGATACTGATGTACATTGATGGCTATCCTGCATCGTTCGGCTACTTCCTGATGTACGCGCTCTTCGCCTTCATAGCCCTTCGCGGCGCCGCTGAGATATACGAGGGCGCTCGCTGATGCGCTGCCACATCACGTTTTCATCCATCAATGCCCCTTTACCAAAATACATTAAAGCCTCGTATATGAATTAACGGCTATGCAAGCGGCCAGGCAGCAGTCGGCAATGGAGTATCTCCTGACCTATGGTAGGCGATACTCATAATCGCGGTCGTGCTCGGCTCGCTCTATTACTTCTGGATCTTCAACCCCAATACTTACGCGCCCAAGACACGGGCGGACGCGTGCTCTGCCGTAAGATACAGGTACCCTGATTGGGTGGTCAGCATAAGCCTCGCAGGGCAGTGCGACAACCTGATACCGCAGTATGCCGCCAGTAAGCCAGCAGCTATCGCTATACCTAAATCAATTAAAACCTTCCGTTTGAATTATTGGGTATGTGTCAAAACAAATCGCAATCCGCGATGGAGTATCTGATAACCTACGGTTGGGCCATCCTGATCATAGCTGTCATATTGGGGGTCCTGTTCACGCTTGGGGCCTTCAACGGCACAGGGTTCGCGCCCAAGGCATCGACGGGGAGCTGCTACGTCTACAGGCCCTATGGTACTGGTACCACGCAGTTCATAAACCTGTTCGGCCAGTGCGCCGGGATACCGCCGCGCTATGTCGTTGACATGGCCAACTCCGTCCTTAGCTACGTGACCGTGGACCACAAGTTCTTCAATGGCAACTCCTTCACGATACTGGCGTGGATTCGCTGGCCGTCCGGCCTGAACCTGACGAACTATCCGCCGGACTATGGGTACGCATGGAGCGGCCAGTCGGTGACGGACGGCGGATTTGGCATACTGTCCAGGGGAGGGCAGTGGCACCTTAACTTCTACAACGATGACCTTACGTGCTCATCCGGCCCTGTTCCGGGACGCTGGTACCTGTTCGGCGCAAGCTGGAACAGCAGCACGCACAACCAGACGATATGGGTCAACGGTGCGGCCAACTGCTCCAGAACCTCCACTGGCGTGCTAAGCACTAACGACCTGCTGTACATCGGCAGCGGCGTCCACACGTGGGACTGCGAGTGCCAAGCCAGACTAGACAGTTCGATAGCGGACGTGCAGCTCTACAACTCGACATTGACGGCCAACGAGGTAATGTTCCTATATACGGAGGGAATAGGCGGCGCACCGGTAGCAATCCAGAACATAGTCGGCTGGTGGCCGCTCAACGGCGACACCAAAGACTACAGCGGCAATGGTTACGGTGGGTTAGCGGACAATATAAGTTACAACGGCACGTGGCTGCAGAGCTATTTCCCAACATAAGCCGAAAAGATTAAGGCTGCAGGCTTACCTGTGCCTGCTTCGCATTCGTGTATGCCATAAGCCGTATGCTGCTCCTGCGGCTACTATTGTTATGGCGATCGCAGCGTAAAGCTCAATGCCCAACACACCACCCTGCTGCGCCTTCTGTACTGTCGTGGTAGTCGGGAGGGTGGTCGCGGCTGTTGTCTGAATTGTCGTGCTGCTTGACGTCGTCGCGGTTGTAGTGATAATAGGGAGGAAGTAAAGTTTGAGGTTAGCCGTGGGGGCACCTGCGTAGACGTTCGTGTAGTTTATGCCAGTGAGCTGCACGTAGTACGACCCGTCTGTCGTGTTGGATACTATCATGCTCTCTCCGATTGACAGCGTGAAACTGTTTCCATTTATCATGGTTGTCGAGGTATTGCGCGAGACGACTCCCTGCCTAAATTCGAACGATTCGTTCCCAACATTGCACAGCTCAGAGCTGCTCCGGGTCATATTCAACAGGTTGCATCCGCCCCTGCCGGCGCTTTCGCCGCTTCCGCTTATCGGAACCACCTTAGGCAGGACGGTTATTATCGGGACGCCGCGCCATTCGGATGGTTGCGTGACCGTGATTGTGACGCTGTGCGAGCACGCTGTTGCGGGGGACGTGGTCCCTGTGTCGGTTACCATGTAGCTGTATGTAGCTGAAGATGATGGTGATTCGGGCAGGGACGCACCGCCGCCGATCGCAGATCCGCTGCAGCCCGCGCCCAGGTACCAGCTTATTGAGTAGCTTCCTGTTCCCCCGGATGGGTTCGCGGTAATGGTAACGCTATGCCCGCTAATCACTGACGGGCTTGATGCGGAGGGAGCGCCTGCAACGAGTGTGGGGTTGACAGTTATCGTTATGCTCACCGAGTTCGTGGTTGCGGGTGCGGGTTCAGAGTCTGTGACCGCGCCATTGTACGTGTATACTGCCTGCGATGCGACATCGCCCGCGATGAATGTGTTCGACGCTTGGGTGCCAGACCCGCTGGTCGACTTAAGGACCACAGAACCTGTCACATTGTAGAATACCGCGTTGTAGGAAGGTGTTCCACCCGACCATGAGAGGGTGAGTGTTACCGCCTGCCCTGCATCGACAACTGAATTTGATGCCGAGATGCTCGGCGACGTGAGGGTTGGTCCTGCAGCAAATTCTATGCCGAGGCCCTGCTCAACATCCCCGGCGCCAAAGGACGTACCCGACACCGCGCCGACAACCGAATTTGATACCGTAGAGACTATGACAACGTTTCCACCACCCACACCATACGTCCCGCCGTTTGTCACATACGCAAGGTTGCCGGAAGGTGTGAACGCCACGCCCTGCGGGTGGTTGAACGCACCACTTATAGAGCCAGTTATTGTGTTCGTTGCAGTGTCCATTATCAGGACGTTCGCGCCGCCGAAGTTGGTGATGTACGCGTAGGTGCCGTCAGGCGATACCGCAATCTGCTCTGGGTTGACGAACGCATTGCTCATCACATTGCCCACTATCGTGTTGCTGACGGTGCTGAATATGTATAAGCCTGGGTCTTCTGGAGCGAGCGCCATGGTCGAGTTGACTAGGTAGAGGTAGTTACCGTCATGTGAAAGCGACGACCTCGTCGAGTAACCCGCGAAAACCACACCAGGTATGTTAAGATGGCTAGTTATGACACCGTTGCCGCGGTAGAACGTCGCCAATGGTGTGCCCGCGGGCATGCTGAGTATGGTGAGCGACTGGAAATACGAGTCCACAACGTATCCGAGCGTGTCGGCGCTGTTTATCGCGATTCCTCGCGGCTCTCCAAAATAACCCGTCTGTGTGATAGAGCCGACAATCTGCTGCGTCGAAGTGTTGATTATGATGAAGTTGCCCTCTCCTGTACTGCCGATAATACGCCCCACGTAAATCTCGTTGCCATTCGGGCTCACAGATACCGAAGTGGGGTCATTGAACGGCAGCAGTATGGATCCGACCACGCTGTTCGTGGCCAGGTTGACTTCTATAATGCTGTTGGTGTCATTGTCCGCTATGTACGCGTACGTCGCAGTCGATGTGGCGATGGCGAGCGTGGAAGTGACGGCTAGCGTGAAGACTATCAGTGTCAGCAATAGCATGCGTGACTCTCTCAACACAATACTCCAACCTGTACCTAAGTATACCTAAGCTAATCTCTAAACATAATATATTAAATGCCTTTTCGTTATATCTGGGTATACCGATTTCCACCCTCATCGCGAACGCGCGGCAATACGAATAATGGCGGATTGCCTCATTATTTATTTCTTGGCTGCCAATATAAGGGGTTGGTAAGATGATAGAGCAGCTGCAGAAGCCGTTCAGCGAGGAGGAGAGCCTTGACGTGCTCAACAGGTACGTCAGGGAGTGGTTCACCTCTAACTTCAATGAGCTCACTCCTCCGCAAAGGTTCGCGTTCAAGCTCATAAGCGAAGGCAGCAACACGCTGATAACCGCTCCCACTGGCTCCGGGAAGACGATGTCGGGCTTCCTCTCAATAATAAGCAGGCTGTTCGACTACTCTCTGCAGGGCAAGCTTGAGGAGAAGGTCTACTGCGTCTACGTATCGCCGCTCCGCTCGCTCAACAATGATATCTTCAGGAACCTGACAAAGCCGCTCAACGAGATCTATGACGCGATAGTGAAGGAGAAGGGTGTCGACATAATCAAGGGCAACATACAGAAAGTCAGCATAGGGGTGCGTACTGGCGACACGACGCAGCAGGAGAGGAGGCAGCAGCTCGCCCATCCGCCGAACCTGCTAGTCACGACGCCGGAGAGCCTGGCGATAATGATAAACTCGAAAAAGTTCGTCGAACACCTGAAGGGCATGGAATTCGTCATAATAGACGAGCTGCACGAGCTTGCGAGCAACAAACGCGGCGTGCACCTGTCGCTCAGCATCGAGAGGCTGGAGGAGATCATAGGCCGTGAGATAACGAGGATAGGCCTGGGCGCGACGCTCTATCCGCTGGAGGAGGCGGCAAAGTTCCTCGTCGGGAGCAAGGACGGCAAGGAAAGGGAGTGCAGGATGGTCGACGCCTCCTGGCAGAAGAGGCTTGACGTCACGGCCTCGAGCCCCGTGAAGGACCTGATCTACACGGACAATGACATCATAGAGGAGTCGCTCTACAAGACGATCGACTCGACGATAAGGAAGAACAGGACCACGCTCGTGTTCACGAACACGAGGAGCGGCACGGAGCGCGTCGTCTTCAACCTCAAGAAGAGGTTCGGCTACGGGGAGGACATAGCGGCGCACCACAGCTCGCTCTCAAGGGAGTCAAGGATGGAAGTGGAAGACCTGCTCAAGAAGGGATCGCTCAAGTGTGCAGTCACATCCACAAGCCTCGAACTGGGGGTTGACATAGGCAGCATAGATGAGATAATACAGCTCGGCTCGCCAAAGAGCGTCACGAGAGCGATACAGAGGATAGGCAGGGCTGGCCATTCGTACAAGGAGACCGCAAAGGGGCTGGTGATAGTATTGGACCGCGACGACCTCGTCGAGTGCGCGGTCATGCTAGACGCCGCGAGGAAACGACAGCTCGACTCGTTCTCCATGCCCAAGAACGCCCTGGACGTGCTCGCGCAGCACATAATAGGCATGTCGCTGACCGGCAGGTGGAACGTCGACAAAGCGTTCGAGGTTGTGAGGAGGGCGTATCCGTACAACACTCTCGACCGCCACGATTTCAATGCGCTGATAGAGTACCTCGCAGGCAACTACGTGGGGTTGGAGAGCCGAAGGGTCTACGGCAAGATATGGTACGACGAGAAGGAGGGGACGTTCGGGAAACGCGGCGCCCTCGCCCAGGCGATATACATGCTCAACCTCGGCACGATCCCGGACGAAGTTGCCGTTGGAGTCTTCAAGGACAAGAAGTGGGTGGGCAACATAGAGGAGGAGTTCCTCATAAGGCTGAAGTCCGGCGACATCTTCACGCTGGGCGGCAGGCTCTACAGGTTCGAATACTCTAAGGGGATGAAGTGCTACGTGAGCGACGCGAAGGCGAGCGAGCCCACCATCCCTCCGTGGTACTCCGAGCAGCTGCCGCTCAGCTTCGAGCTCGCCAATGAGATAGGCGAGTTCAGGGCAAGCCTCTCGAAGGCGCTCGAGAAAAGGAAAGGGCGTTCTGGTAAGGGCAAAGGGAAGGATGACGCTTCGTCGATACTCGATGCGATGCCCATGGACGCAAATGCCAAGGAGGCAATCCGCGACTATTTTACCGAGCAGATATCCTATGCCGGCATCGTGCCGAACAACAGGCTCATGCTGATAGAGGAGACGCAGGACCTCGAAAGCGGCGACACCGAGCTTGTCTTCCACTCGCTCTACGGAAGGAGGGTCAACGACGCGCTCTCCCGCGCGTTCGCGATAGAGATAGGGGAGATGCTCGATACGGACGTCGGCATAATGGTGGGCGACAACGGCTTCGTGCTGGATCTCGGGGAGGAAACTTTGACCAAGAAACAGCTCGAGTCCGTAATCGGCAACCTCACTTCGGCGAATATCGCCACGATGCTCAAGCATAACATCCGCAAGACAGAGATGATGAAGCGGAGGTTCAGGCACGTGGCCGCGCGCGGCTTCATGATACTCAGGAACTACAAGGGGTACAAGATAAGCGTCGGCAAGCAGCAGCTCAACTCGCAGCTGCTCCTCAAGGCCGTGGAAGAGATGGACCAGAACTTCCCGATACTCAAGGAAACCTACAGAGAGATACTCAACGACGTCATGGACCTGCCGAGGGCGCAGGAGGTGCTCTCCATGATGCGCAGGAAGGAAATTCGGTACAAGTTCATAAAGACAGACGTACCGTCGCCGTTCTCGCACAAGATGATAACATTCGGACATGCGGACGTGATTATGATGAAAAGCAGGCACCAGTACTTGCAGAGGCTGCACAAGTCCGTCATGGAGCAGATAGGCTGATGGCATGATGCTCAATAGAGATGTGGAGCTCATCGACGGCGAGCCGGTCGCATACATCAGGCCCATCAGGGCGCTGGTTATGGCAGACCTCCACTTAGGGTATGAGGCAGTCATGGCAAAGCGCGGCATGCTGCTGCCGCAGGCGAACCTAAGGGCGATACTGTCGTCGATAGATAATGCCACCAAGGTAAAAGAGGTCTCAACAGTCATAGTCAACGGCGACATAAAGAACGACTTCTCCACTGTGGACCAGGCGGAGTTCAACGAGCTCTACGATTTCTGCAACCATGTGAAGGCGCTGGGCCTCAAGATAGTGCTGATAAAGGGCAACCACGACAACTTCGTCGAGCGCTACCGCGACGCCTTCAAGTTCGAGGTTCATGCCCAGGAAGCCAAGATTGGTGGCTTTTTCTTCTTCCACGGCGAGGAGATGCCAAGCTCTTCTGGGAAATTGATGGTCATGGGGCATGAGCATCCCGCGATAGGCGTCTACGACGCGGCAGGGAGACTGGAGAAGCTGAAGTGCTTCCTCTATGGCAAGTACAGAGGCAGCAACCTCCTCGTGTTGCCAGCGATGAACTACTTCTCCAGCGGTACTGCCGTGAACATAGAGCCGAAGGGCAACCTGCTCTCGCCCCTGCTGAAGAGGACCGGCGCGAACGGCATGGAGGCCATAGCCCTCGGCTACGGCTCGACGCTCAGCTTCGGCAAGGTAAGGAACCTCAGAAAGATAGCGGCTTCGCGTTCAGGCATGCACGAATCGCGGCACCACAACTAGCGCAGTTGGATGAAGCCTAAGAGGTGACATCCTCCCACCCGTAAACGGGTGTGGGCTTCCGTCCCTACCTTCATCACCCGCATTCATCCCACCCATAAATGGCGTGGGCTTTCTGCTCGGAATTGGTAAGACAATCATCAATGCGTCTAGAAACCCGTATATATCATGAAAGCATCAACAATATCAGGAAAGGATAGGATGGTGGGATAATGGCAACTACAAAAAGCGTTGATACCGTTGGCAAGCACATAGTGCACGGTGCTGAGGTGGTTTTGGTAACGGGTATGCTGCTGTGGGGGGGGCTACAATACCGCAAAGCTGTTCGTGGGTAAGCCCTCATCCCTGTTGCCTGAGACAGAGCGCAAGGCAGGGACTGGGCAGACCTACGAGGCCAGTCCCAGCGTGCGCGCCCTCGAGAGAAGGGAGGAAGAGTCCCAAAATAAGATAGACAGGTTGGAGAGCGCTCTCAGGGCGGACGACAAGAGAATAAAAGACCTCGAGCAGCAGACGGCACAACCGATAGAGGGACAGCCAAGTGAACAACAGTCACAACCGACGCAGCAGCCGATAGAGAGACCGCCTGTCGAGCAGCAACAGCAGGTTGAGATTTACCGCAACCCCTGGGGAACCTACCTTGTAATGCCCTGGATGAACACGTATTTCATGCTTTACGGAGCGTATAACCCATGGGTTGTAGAAAGGGTTCTCAGGTGGGAATGCGGTTTCTATCCGAGGCCGATATTCAGGACAGGGGTCTTTTACAGGTCGCCGTACTTCCACGGATTCGAGTTTTGGGAACGTGGAAACTACATATTCGACAGATATGGTAGCAACGTCCTCACAGGCCCTAGATACGGATACAACGGTCCGGGAACTGCGATTCATACGGGTCCGGCCAGGGCACGGAATTTTGGCGAAGCCAAAGGAGGGGCAACCGTTGACCCGACGGGTCGGGTAATGCCAAGAGCAAGGGGGTCCGTTCAGCAGCCCGAGAACCGTGTGTTCCAGCAGGGCTTGAACGGCATTAGAACGTTTGTACCGCAGGCTCCGAGGATGCGCCAGCCCGCCGCGCAGTATCATGGTCCGCAGGGGATAGAGATAAGGAGGATGCCCGCGACCGGCCCACAGATGCACCCGCAGGTAATGGGGCAGCCACAACAGAACGCCGGAAGAGTGAGGGGCAGGTAAACCTGTTCATGCCACGGTGCCGTCCTTCATCGCCGACCCGTCGGCTATCTTAGCGCCACTGTGGACGGTGCACGAGTTTCCGATCTTGACGCCTTCTCCCAAGATGGTGCGTGCCGTCGTCAACGTTTCGGATGGCATGCCAATTCTGCAATCCTCGCCTATCGATGTTCCAGCGCCTATCCTTACGCCGTCGTGGATGTCTGAATGCATGCCTATCACACATCTCTCCCTTACCTCGACAAGGCTCCCAATCTTCGAACCCGTGTCTATGTAAACCTCGTCCCCTATTCTTGTCCCGCTCCCTATCCTGACGCTGTTGGCGATCCTGACCACGCTGCCGATGCGCGCCTCCCTGCCTATGTCCACCATGGCGCCTATCCTGCACGCCTTGCCGACCTTCGCTCCCATGTGGAGCGTCGAGCCCAGCGCGATGGAAGTACCCTCGCCTATCCTTGCATTGTCTCCAAGCCTGCTGCCGTGGAAGACCGGGCAGCTCTCGCCCACGCTGCAGTTGTTGCCCACCTTCACATGCGGGTACAATCTGACACCTGCATGCACCCGGCTGTCCTTGCCGACCTCAGACATATACCCAAGGATTACGTCCTTGCCGACAGCCGCACCCTCGAGCACCACAGCAGTCGCGTCGATGCGCGCGCTTTCGTGCACCTTCGCGGTTGAAGCGACGAAGCCCCCCGTTCCGTTGAACCTCTTGAACACTGTCTCCCTGTTGCCATGCACCAGCACTACTTCCGTTATCTCCTTGCTGAGCACGTGCACGTCCAGGATGCTGCTCGCCACTCCTGTTGACATCTAAGACCGTGCGACCTTTGCAGCCAATTTATATAACGGTTTTGAAACGCGCGTTGCCGGACGCACGAAGCCGTCTTCGTGGCAAGTTATAAATATCACATTGCATCCAAACAGAATAGGAACCGCACGAAGTCGCGGCGTTTCCTCGAGGGCGACATAGTGAAAACAAAAACGCTCGCTACAGCTGCCGGAATTGCCATAGCAGGCACGATGCTGTTCAGCCAGCCCGCGGCAAAAAACGAGGATGGCCCGCTTCTTATGCGCGACGAGTCAAAGATAATGACATACATCGCCGAAAGGGATTATAAGGAGGATATCAAAAGGCTTTACGACGCGGCCCGTGGCTACTTTAAGAACGGCAGGTGGGAGATAAGGAGAATGGAATCCTTGCAGAAGGATTACAACCGCATACTAAGGAGGTACGGTAAGTACGAGACCGTCGACGGCATACCGGAGAGCGTCATAGAGCTGCTGCCGATGGTGAAGGAGATATCGAACGCGTACGGTGTTGATCCCTACCTTACAGCAGGGATAATCACGGCGGAATCATACGGCAACGTGTATGCGGTCCACATTAGCCACCGTCGAAAGACTGAGGAGTCGCTCGGTCTCATGCAGGTCAACACATACGCGCACCAGTTGCCACCGGAACTCATGCAAAAGATATTCGAGCCGTCCTTCAACGTAATGATTGGCACGTCGATAGTGAAGAGCTGCCTTAAAAAGGCCGGCGGGAACGAGCGTATGGCGGCGAGGTTCTTCAACAAGGGTGAGAACGTTGCGAACAGCCCGCGCATTGCAATGAGAGACAGCTATGCGAAGCGGGTAATGGAATATAGGGAAAAGTTCATGAGGCTTGACTCTGGTGGTTCCATCAGCGCCACGGAATGAATGCGATTGCATCTATCTAGTAACCTTTATGCTCTGCATCTCTTCCAGATACTTCTTACCGCTGCCATCTATGAAATACCTCCTGGCGGGCTCGAGGAGCCCGGCAAGCGCCTTCCCCGAAGATTCCTTGAGGTCCGCCGGGTGTATTTTGCCCGACGAGTAATCCCTCTCTAGTTCAGAGTACTCGGAATACATCTTCAACGTGCCGAGCTTCGCGTTCCTTATCTCGAGGACGCGGCTGTTACTCATGAGCACGTACCTCGCCAGTTCCAATACTGGGTTCAGCTCGGCCTCGTTCGCCGGGCAGTAAGCCTTGTTAACCTTGCTGGCTATATCGGCTGCACTGTCGTGTATGAAAATGGCAGTGTTCGGCTTCGACTTCGACATCTTGATGTCCATTATCGTGTCCTCGAATAGCTCTCTGTTACCCTCCTTCCTGGCCTTCAGGACCGTCTGCCTTATCTCCTCGGTTATGTGCATACCCATCAGCAGGTGGTTGTGCAGCGCGACCGGCTTGTACCCCGCGGCCTTCTCTCCGGCCTCTATTGCGATGACATGCGCTTTCCTCTGGTCCAGGCCTGCGTGCGCGATGTTGACCCCCAGGGCAAAGATATCAGCCGCCTGCATGAGGGGGTAAAGGTACTGCGCGGAATCACCGCTGTCGCCCTCCTTCCTCCCCATTATCGTTATCGATCTCTTGATTCTGGCTATGCTCGTGTTCATCCCTATCTTGAGCACCATGTCGAGGTAGTCGATGCCCTTCTTCTCGTAGAGCTCCGATCCCATGACGTACTTTGTCTTTTCTGGATCGCCACCGACAGCCTTTATGCACTGTCCTATCGCCTCCCTGAAGTAGCCCCTTGCGATCCTTTTTATCGTGTCCATGTCGCCCCCGAGCTTCCTGTTTATAAGGGAATGGTAATCAGCGAGGAAGACAGTAGTCTCGACTCCAGCCTTCTGCAGGTCAGCTATCTTCGTCGCGGTGACGATGCTGCCGAGGTGGACGAAGCCCGAGATCTCGTAGCCTATGTAGTGCTTGAGCTTCCTGCCCTCGTCAATGTACTGCTTTAGCCTCTCGTGTGTCAGCAGCTCGTCAGTAGGCGACCTCGATATCAGTTCCAGAGCCTCCATTACCTCCTCCTATCGCTAATGGTTGTCAGCCGCAATCTAAAAACCTTTTCTGCAGGTTCGCGGCACCACCCCGCCCGCACGTGCGTCGCCTCAATCGCTTTTTGCCGGCTAAATGTAAGAGTTTAAGATTCTCACGGGATTTTGTCGACGGAAAATATGGCTTGTCATCGGAAGCACATGATTACGCCGTTCGACGACAGGTTTTTGTACTAAGGCAGTGTGAGAATTTTCCTGTCGTCTAGGCGTGAAAATATTAAACTGTTACCAAAGTGTGCTTGCACGACCTCGAATCGAGCCTCGCATGGTGGAAAGCCCTAGCCGTGTTGTCGATCTTTGCCTGCCTGAGGAACTGCCCGATCCTCTCCTTCACGAGGGCCTGCATTTCCTTCTCGACGATGCTCTTCTCGACTGCCTTCGTCTTCATGTAGCTGGTGAAATCAATGGTCATTTGTTGCACCGGTAGTGCCGCTGCATTCCAGATATAAATGCTTTACATACGGGATGCACGATTGTCTAACCCTGCAGCAACGCGCATCAGCCTTGCGTGCGCAATGTACAGTGGAAGCTGACGCTGATGGGCCAATGTGCAACAAGTGCCCCAAGGTGCACGACCACAAGGCCAAGGGGTTCTGGGTCTGGGCCGCAGGCAGGCCGTGCGAGTGCAGCTGCAGCGGTGCGGACGTACAGATAGTGCAGGAGCGCGAAGATAGGTACATCGGCAATGACGTGCTCGGCAGGCCGAACCTCGTTCCTGAGTACAGGACCGTGGCATACTGCACCAAGTGCAAGCACAAATTCAGGATGTGAGAATTGGGCGCGCATCAGGGCTCTTCGGCGAGGAGGCCAGCGCTGATTCACACGGCGGCCTTAAAGAGGTCGGGTCGCTGCACAATTGCAGCGCCGACCAGCAGGCCACCGTTGCTTGCGCCGTATATGGCCAATCTGTCAGGAATGGTATAACCTTTGTTTATCAGCCACTTCACCGCATACTCGAAGTCGTCAAAGACATTCTGCTTCCTCTCGCGCATGCCCTGCTCATGCCATTCCCTCCCATATTCGCCACCGCCTCTCAGGTTGGGTATGGCCACCACCCCACCCCGCTCAAGCCAGACGACGATATCCGGGGAATAGGATGGTGTGTATGGTTTGTTGAAGCCCCCATACCCGGTCAACAGCATTGGCGCATGACCATTTTTGTAATTCCTCCCACGAAGCAAGAACATGGTGACGGCAGTGCCATCCTTCGACCTATACAATACCTGTTTGGTCGCGTATCTTGACTGGTCTATATCAAGCTTGGGCCTGAATTCCTCGATGAGCTCATTCTTTGCCGCGTCGTACGTGTATGTAACACTCGGGTAGAGGAACGAATCAAATAAGACATTGATAGGACCCTTTGACCAGTACCCTGAAGCGGACGCCTTGCCTATACCAGGAAGTGGGACATCGCATATGTGCTCTCCGTCCAAGTGAAAATGACGTATTTGCCGTCTTCACTGACACTGGCACTGTATTGGTGTTCCTTTGTCTTGTCATTCGGAAACATATCGTTGTCTTCCGAAGCCGGCGTCCCGATTCTATGGAAGTGGACGGAGTTCCAGTAATACTCATCTCCGTCAGGTACCTTGCCCTTCAACGGGCAGCGTTTATAAAAGAAACCCGAACCATCCTTTAACCATGAACAGAAGTATTGCCTCCATCCAGGAAGCGCGTCTTCGAGGAGCTGTCCTCTTTCCACGTCAAGTATGCGCAGCGTCGGATTCTCCCTGCCCGCAATATCCTTGCCGAATGCGACCAGCTTCCCATTAGGTGATGGAACAGCAAATGCTAGGCTGTCGTTTTCTCCCCATTTATTAGGGTTTATGAGTTCCACCTGCTCCGAGGAAGCAGATTTTCTGGTATAAAGAACGTATTTCTCCTCGTCCCTTTTCTTTTTATACTGGAAGCTCCTAGTGTCCAGCAGCACCTCGCGCTCCGGGCTATGAGATAAGGGGCGGAGCCCCTTATGAACCCTCTGCACGAACGGCTCTAGATACCGCCGACTTGTCGGCGGAGGGAGCCGTTCGCATCAGTTGAATAGCTTCCTCTGGTTCGTAGGCTGCGATATGTCCTGTCTCGTTATGTAGTTCCTTATCTTGTCCTCGCCGACCGGACCTACACTGCTGTTGCTGTACTGGTAACCCCAGAAGCT